>JBHLPZ010000080.1:0-12523 GCA_048885325.1 Candidatus Odinarchaeota archaeon | reverse complement strand
TTGATATTATTATAACTTAAAATAATTTTTAGAATAAATATGTCTGATCAAAAAATCTATTATAAGGATTGGCCTAAGGATATTCCAAAAACAATCGAAATTCCTAAGAAAACTTTAATCGATTTTCTTGAAGATTCTGTGAAAAAGTTTCCCAATAATATTATTACAAATTTCATGGGATTTCAATTAACCTATACCCAGTTACAAGATATTGCATATCGTACAGCTACTAAATTATCAGAGTTAGGTGTAAAAAAAGGGGAAACTGTTGCACTTCAATTTACTAATAATCCTGCATACATTTCTTATTATTATGGTGTTCTTAAAATGGGGGGCGTCGTCACGAACTTATCACCCTTATTTAAAAGCTTAGAGGTTAAAAGACAACTGAATGATAGTGATGCAAAAATATATATTGGATGGGAAGGGTTTAATGGGATAGTAGATCCTATTATTGAAGAAACAGGAGTTAAACATAAATTTTATAGTAATCTTGGTCCTTACTTATCACCAGATCCAATGGCACCACCCGAATTTCCTATGGGGGGGGAACCTACCTTTGAAGATCTTATTAGGGAAACGAAACCTAATCCACCTATTGTTAATATTAATCCTGAAGATTTAGCGATGCTCCAATATACCGGTGGCACTACTGGTTTCCCAAAAGGTGCTATGTTAACTCATCAAAATATTGTAGCGAATGTATATCAAATTAAGACTTGGCTGCCTGGTATTGAAGAAGGTGAGGATAACTTTTTAGCAGTTTTACCATTTTATCATATCTATATGTGTTTTGTCATGAACGCTGTAGTCCATTTGGGAGACACACTTACTTGTGTTTTCAATCCTCGAGAGACACATGAAATTATTGAGGCTGTAGAAACCACAAAAGTAACTATTTTTCCAGGCATTGCTCCTTTATATAACAATATAAATAATTATGAAGGTATTGAAAAACATGATTTGTCTAGCATTAAATATTGCTTTAGTGGAGCTGCACCATTACCTGATGATGTAAGAAAAAAATTTGAAAAATTATCTGGTGCAAAAGTTCGCGAAGTTTATGGTCTAACTGAAATGTCTCCCGCTGTTACTGCTAATACTTTTGATGATAACTTTAAATCCGGGACTGCTGGAATGCCTTTACCAAGTACTGAAGTTAAAATAGTTGATGAAAGTGGTAAGGTTCTTGGATTAAATGAAGTAGGGGAATTATGGGTTAGGGGTCCGCAAATGATGAAAGGATATTATAGAAGACCAGAAGAGACAAAAAACACCATAATTGATGGATGGCTAAGAACAGGCGATATGGCTTTAATGGATGATGATGGTAGAATACAAATAAAAGAGCGCTTAAAAGATATGATTAAATATAAGGGACACTCAGTTTATCCCACAGAAGTTGAAGATTTACTATTTTATAATGATGCTATCGAAGATTGTGCTGTTGTTGGAATTATAGATAAAGATGGAAATGAGAACATAAAAGCATTTATAGTTTTAAAGGATGAATTTAAGGGGAAAGCTTCAGAACATGATATTATTGATTGGTCAAAGAAAAACATGGGATTTGAGAAATACCCCCGATTCGTAGAATTTATTGATGAAATTCCTAAAACTATAGTTGGAAAAATACTTCATAGGGAATTAAGAGAAAAAGAAGAAAAAAAATAATATATTTTTGCATTTTTTTTATTTAGATTTTTTATAAAACATTGAGATTTTCAGTTGTATTATTTAGAATTATTAGGAAATCTTTTATTTAGTTTATAAGAAATTATCAATACGCTTTTATGTTGACTTTTTCTTATTTATTTTAGAAAAATGGAAAAAGCTACGTTTGGTGCGGGTTGCTTCTGGGGTGTAGAAGCAAGATTTAGGAAGGTTAAAGGTGTAATAGACGCTATTGTTGGGTATACTGGAGGTAAAACGAAAAATCCAACATATAAAGATGTTTGTACGGATAAAACAGGGCATGCTGAGGTTGTTCAAGTTACTTATGATCCTTCAATTGTATCCTATGAGGATTTACTAGAAGTCTTTTGGAATATTCATAATCCTACAACTCTTAATCGTCAAGGTTGGGATATTGGTACTCAATATCGATCGGTGGTATTTTATCACAATAAAGAACAAAAAGAAAAAGCTTTAAAATTAAAAGAAAAGCTCAACAAGTCTGGTCGATATAAAAAGCCTATTGTAACTGAGATAACACCGGCTTCAGAATTTTATAAAGCTGAAGAATACCATCAACGCTATTATGAGAAAAACAATATATAATTAGGATTTTTTGTTAACCTAAATTTTTATTTTACTAACTTTTTTAATTTTTAGAGGTTTTTGATTCATGATCTAATTAAATTCTTTACTCTAGGCAATAAGTTATTTCTATGTTTTTCCTATAAAAAATATAGGGGGTTTTTTAATATATCAACATAATGTAGAAATTAAATATGAAATTAGAAATGTTCAATTTTTTTTTATTCAATTTTTAGATGATAATCTTTTCCTTCCCATTGATCATTTTTTAACCAATGAAAAGTGAATACTATTTCAGTTCCTACTTCGAAATTATCTGTAGGTAAATCAGCATAATGGATTCCTAATCCTGAATCTTTAGTCTTTGAATCTTGAGCAGTTTTCCAGTTATCAATACTCCAATGTACTGTCGCTGGAGATAAAAGTTCAATACGTAATGAGTTTTTTACTTTCATTTTCCGGCTCTTATGATTAAATCTCCATAAAGTAAGATTCGAAGATATATTATTAATGACATACCTTTGAACAGTTTGAGTGGGCATATCAAACACTTTTCGATCATTTAAAGATCGTAAAAGTTTAATAAATTCTGCATGTGCCCATACTAATGGCATAGCTGAGCCAGAAGGATGTCCATTAAGTAGATTCTTCTCAGGTATGTCTTCAGAATCCCAGACTTGCTCAGGTATTAGTCCTCCTTTCCCAGTTTGCGCTTTCATTACGTTTAACAATGCTCTTGCTTTATCAATTTCTCCTTTAGCAATTTCATAATGAGCCCGTTCACCAGTTAATAGAGGCCATCCTCTCCCAATGCCAATTCCATCAAAAGGATCACCATTCAAATGTTCACCATATCCATCTCTGTTATATCGATGCCAAACTGGTCCTGTTTTCGTTTCTGTTTTAAGCATAGAATCAATTACTTTCACAGTATTAATAATTCTTGGATCATTCGCACTACGTAGACCAAAACGTACTAATGCTAAAGCATCAGGACTTACAATATATTCAAAAGGTGCCTTATCTTGGCCAGGTGGTCTATTTTTAATCGGTACATAACCATTAATAGGAGAGGTTGCATCAGCTCTGTCGGGTGGGCTAATTCGAACATAATACCCTTCAATATTTAATTTCTTAGCGATTTCTGAATTCTTTATATAGGTCCATTTTTCGACATTAGAGTTCCAATAATCTGCTAATTCAATTAAATAGGAAGCAATTTGAGATTCTCCAGCATCTGTAGCAAATTCCGCAGCAGCAAGTAAAGCCGCGATTTCAACTGATAAAGTAAAAGGAGAATAGCCCGGATCTTCTTCCCATCGATCCTCTTGAGATACTGGTCCATTTTTTACTAAAAATTTAACTGCTTTTTTAATGGTAGGCCATATATTTATTCCTTTCAATTGATGTTCCTTTTTTAAAGCATTAGCCAGTAAAATTGGAAAAGCAGTTTCATCCATTTGTATTCCATGCCAATATGGACTTCCATCTAACCACATATTTTGCGGCCAATGCCCATCTTTTTCTTGAGTACTCATTAAATAAATAAGAATTTTTCGAACCTCTGAAAAGGCTCCTGCTGCTAAAAGTCCACCGGAAGATTCAACAAGATCTCGAGGCCAAACTAAATGATATCCCCCTAAATCATCATCACCTTTAGCGAACCCCCAAGGAATAGATAAACTAGCAATAGAACCATCTGAAAATCGCTTATCCATGTGAGTCTTCAAAACAGTTAAACTTAATCTATATAAGTTGAATCCGTTTTCCACAATATCACCAAGATCAATACATTGCTGTTGGAACGCCAACCAAGAATTTTTAAAATTATCTATAACTTTATTAATATCGTTTAATAAGGCTGTTCGAGCAAGCTGACCCGCTTCTGCAGCATTGTTTCCAAATGCTAATGCTAATATAAAATTACCATTTGATGATGATAGATCAATTTCTCCTGTAAGAGTAATATTTCCATCGAATGCTTTAGAATAAGAATGTGTTAATTTTTTATTCTTGTAAATATCTTGCCAACCATCACTAAACCCATAATACCCACAACTCATTTTTATAAAGGGTACTGAACACGCTAAAGCAAGTACAATATCTTCTCTCTGAGCAAAAAGCATATGTATACCTTTATATTCTCCAATCCATCCATCATTTCCATAGCCAAAATTTTTAATATGGGGATTTATTAATACATAAAGATGATAATCATCTGCTTTTCCCTTTAGAGGTTTAAATTGAACCTTTGATAAAAGAACATCTCTTCTTGGATCACTCAGAATTATCTTTTCTATAGTATATTTTCCTTTTTTAGAGATATTTATTAATTTATAAGCAGGAACTCCATTTTCTAAAAGCTCTATCTTATGCGTACAATTAATTTTTTCTTCTTCAAAAAAGTTTGAATTATCAGTAATTAGAAATTCAAAATCACGTAAATTTGCCTGATCTATTCGCGGATAAAATACTTCATTGACTATACCATTTGATATTGTAAACCAAACTAAGCTTCCTCTTGAGATAGATGTGCCTACACCATCTTTTTTACTCTGTGTCCAGGTCGGAGTTGCACCTGGATGACCTGGGGCATTATCTGTAGTAGAAAAATCTTCATTTTTCATGATATTTTATCCTCCTAACTCACGTGGATGCTTTCCTCCGCGCCAATGTTCTTCGATCTCTTCAAGAGTTCGTCCTTTAGTTTCTGGAACATAAAAGTAAGTAAAAATCAATGCTAGAATACCTACTACCGCGTAAAGCCAAAACGTTTCAGAACGTCCTAATAGTTGAATTAATATAGGAAAGGTAAAAGCAACGATTAGGTTTGCTCCCCAATTAGTCTCAGTTACTACACTCATAGCCAATCCTCTAACTTTTAATGGATAGATTTCAGAAATTAATAACCAAAAAACAGGTCCTAAACCAATCGCAAAGAATGCAACATACCCCATTAAACTAACTACAGCTAAACTCCCTAGTTGATTTAATAAATTTGGTAAAATAAACACTATTCCAAGTGCTATCAATGTCCCAGACATGCCTGCTAACCCGATTAACAATAAAGGGCGTCGACCCACACGATCTAATAAGAATATCGCAATTATGGTAAAACCCACATTTACTAACCCTATAATCATAGTAGCAAATATAGCTGCTGCTGAGGATCCGAATCCAGCAAATTCAAAGATCGTAGGTGCATAATATATCACAGTATTGATTCCAGTAACTTGTTGAAAAATTGCCAATGAAATACCAGCAATTATTGCTGGTCTAATTAAGGGATTAGCTAATGCCTTTATACCACCTTTTTGTTTATCTAAACTGGTTGCAATTTCTTGGAATTCATTATTAATGTCTTCACTTCTTCGGATTTTAATTAAATTCGACCTTGCTTTTTCTATATGTCCACTATTTATTAACCATCTTGGACTATCAGGCATACGTAACATAGCAAATAATAGAATTACTGCGGGAATAGCAGCTAAAGCAAGCATATATCGCCATCCGTTCATTGGTGTAAACGCGTAGTCTACTAAGTAGGATAGAACAATACCAATTGTAATAAATAATTGATTAAACGATACTAGAGACCCTCGAATTTTTGGGGGAGAAAGTTCAGATATGTAGAGAGGAGCTATAAAAGAAGCTATTCCAATGGCAATTCCCACCACTATTCTTCCAATAATTAAAATTAAGATGGTTGGAGCTAATGAAGTTCCGATTGCACCTCCAGTAAATATGATAGCTGATAAAATTATCATTTTTCTTCTACCATATCTATCAGCTAAAGATCCCCCAATTAATGCTCCCACTATTGCACCAATTAATACAGTACTAACAACGAATCCTTCTAAAAATGGTGTTAATGAGAATTCTGGCTCAATAAATAAAATAGCTCCGGATATCACTCCCGTATCGTAACCAAAAAGCATCCCACTTATACCAGAGACAATTGCAATAATATAAATAAACCTATTATTAACATTATTTTTAGTTATAGATTTAACAACCATTCTTATTCACACTTTTTATAATTAAGTTTAGTTTTAATAATCCAATTTTTAGCTGATTTATAAAAATTTTGTTTAAAAAAATTAAATTGGTATAGTAATTTTCAACCGAATTATCTATTTTATGTTTCTATTCTGGAAAAATATAGTATAGCACTATTAAAGACATGAGTATTTTAATGGTGGATAAAGTTTATTACTTAGATTTTGTATTTATTTCCAATATTAAAGATTTAATTTAATCATAACCCTTTAATAAATGCTCTTATCTTCAGATCAATCTTAATTCAGTTTATGTTAAATCATAGATTGATTAATCCACCTCATGAACCTGCAGATTTTATTAAAACTGCAGTAGAATTTTTGCAAAGATATGCTAAAAATAAGCGAGTTTTTTGTGCTTTATCAGGAGGGATTGATAGTTCTTTAACATATCTTCTATTTAAAGAGGCTAATATTGATGTAATACCCGTGTTCATTGATCATGGATTAATGCGAATAATTAAAGGAAGGGAAGAGCGAGAAATAATTAAATCTTTTTTTCCAGATGTAGTTATTATCGATATACGAGAGGATTTTTTACCGAAGATTTTTGGCGAAGATGATGCTGAAAATAAAAGAAAATTATTTAAAAATGCTTATTCTGAAACAATTAACAAGGTGATTAAGCAGAGGAGTTGTGATCTTTTGGCTGATGGAACCATTCTTCCTGACATTGAAGAGAGTTTTGGGATTAATATCTCAGATTTAAAAGAAACTATGTCTCTTGAAGAAGAAATAATTTTAAAGGAAAAAAATATTCAAGGTTTTGTAAAAAGTCAGCATAATGTAGAAATTGAATATGAGGTTGAGGCGACAATTCAGCCAGTAGCAAGCCTTACCAAATACGAGATTAGGAATATCCTTGAATATTTAAAGATGCCCCTAGAATTAGTAAATAGAAAAGCCTTTCCAGGCCCAGCGTTATCAGCTAGAATTATAGGATCTCTAACAAATGAAAATTTAGCTTTTGAAAAAAAAGTGCATGATATTGCAGAAAGTAATGTAGATGATTACTATAACGAAAAATACAGTAAGTCAATGATAATAAACGAAAAGGGAGAACAAGAACCGTTTCAAGTATTTGCTGCTATAAGTGAAGATATTCTCAATAGAAAATTAACTGGAATAATTAAGGGAAAAAGAACTTATGAAATCCCTTTGTGTGTTAAAGGAAAATGGGATTATTTAAGACTTGTTGGTTTGGCATCTCAATTAAAAGGATATTCTAGATTACTTTACGAGCTTGAAACTAATAAGAAAGGTATATATGATGTAATAATAAGATCTGTGAATAGTAAAGATGCAAGAACAGCATCTGTTACAAATCTACCATTTGAATTAATAGAAAAATTGAAGATATTGGTAAATGAAATTCCTGAAACTAAAAATATTTATATGGATATTACTCCAAAACCACCGGCTACCATAGAATATGTATAAGTTCGATATTCGAAGCAATATTAAAGAATTTTTAATCTTTATGTAAGTTATAAATAAATTGCCGAAAAATTCTTGCAACAAATATGATAAGATTCACTAAAAATTCAGAATCTTTTTTTTATTTTCGATCATAAACTGATTAACACTTTCACTTTTACTATTTTTATTAGATTTCAATCATAAACTAACTTTAAGTGATAGAAAGAATTAATTTTTTCAAAATGATTTTTATTTTTCATAAGTAATGATCAAGATCTGTCACTTTTTTTAGTAATTGTTAGAGGTCCAATGAATCCATATCCCATTTTTCTATTACTTTTCTATATTTAATTGTTATTTCTGCTTATTTTTATGATCATATTTATTTTTTTTATTATGTAGATTAGATCACGTAATTATTAAAATTGATCACCATTTAAATAGTTTCATTACTTATTTTTATTTAGGTGATTAAAAAAAATGGGATACACAAATTTTACAGATGAAATGGTTGATAAAGCGGAAGAGAACTTTAAAAATATTAAAGAATCAATCAAAGGCCTTTATGATCTCCTTAATATCTGCCTTCCAGATGATCAGATATACCTAGAGGCGGGTCAAGAGAACATCGAAGGCTTATATAAAAACATCATAGAGTTAATATTAAATGATTACGGATTGAGAAAATTAGTAAAGAGAATAAAGTCCGCTGAATTAGATGTTAATATTACTCTAGATGAGTTAATGATTGAAGAAGAACTATAAAAAATAATTTTTTTCGTTTCTTTTTTTTATTTAATTATTGCCTTGTTATGCTATTTAATGTAAAATCTTAGTAGTCGATTTTAATTTATGTAGTTTAAACTGATAATCCGGACATATTTTATAATCAGGAAAATTGCATAATGTAGGGGATTTAGGAAGGTTACATGAATAAGAAAATGGGCAAGTTAATAAAATTCTTTCAAAATCAAAATCTAATTGAGTTATTATAAGTCCTCACTCCTTTTATCACTTTATTGGCTACAAATATGATTTGATAATCAAATTATTGCTTAAGTGAATTTAAAAAGAAGTGAGTATGGAAAATTTTTAATTTTTATTGCATTATTTTGATTTTAGCACTTAATTAAAAAGATAAGTTCCTTTTAAAAAATTTTTTAAAAGGAAAAATGAGAGGAAATATGTGAAGCGCCACATATTCCCTGAAATCGAAATCCAATAAAGCAACAAAAAATGGATGAAAGTGTCGGATTAGGTAGAAAATTTGTGATCAATATATTTCATTCTAAAATTATTTAAAGCCCAATAAAATCTTTACTCAAATTTATTTACTAACCTTATCTAAATCTCTTATTTCTTTATGTAAAAAATAACCAAATATTGACTTTATTCTCCATAAGAATTTATGAATCATATATAATAAAATATCCATTATAATACATCTCCTATATTTTCACTAAACTGTAAAAAAGAAATGTTATTTAAATGTGTTCAAATCATTAATCCAATTCCTTTTGTTTTAAATACTCAAATAGTACAAGCTTTCATCTTTTTATATGATTTTTTTTAAATTCGATAAAACGAAGAATATAATTTGATTAATTTTGATCATTAATCCATTTGTTTTTTCTTTTAGTTATTTTGATATAGTTTTAATTATAAAACGATTATTAATATCAGGAAATAATACCTTTCAGTTAGATTGCTTTTAATATTCAAAATTATTGATCCCGTTTAATCATCTTTTTTAAAAAAAAAGTGATTTTTTTATTTGATTTTATGCAAAATGTAGGATTATTAACATTATAGATCATTTTTTCGTTATCATATATGATTTAGATCATGAATATATTGGCTTTTCTTCATAATGATGTATTATTGATCTCTGTAATATCATTTTCCAATTTATTGCCATATACTGATCACATACTCAAACGAAAATAGTTAAAATGATCAACATTTAAATACTAGTTTATCTATTATGATCATTAGAAAAAAAAAATTTTTTTCCCATTTTAAAAAATACTAATAGTAAGTGAAGAAGTATGTGTAATTCATGTAAGTGTGATAATTATTATCAATGTTCAATAGTGGGGTATATAAATTCTCCAGGATTCTGTTGCTCTAAATGTGAAGGATACGATGAAGAATTAACTTGTTTAAAAGCAAGATTTAATTATGAAAAAATTGTTCCAAAAACCGTAATTAAACATCCAGATAAAACAATAATAATTCCAAATGAATAAATAAGTGTGAAAAATCATGTGTAATAATTGCAATTGCGACAATTATGATAAATGCTCGATAGTAGGATTTATGCCTATCGGATTTTGTTGTTCCAATTGTGATCTCTATAACGAGGAACATACCTGTTTAAAAACCAAAACTAAACATTTAGCCCGGCATGAATTGAGTGGGAAAGAACCAGGGGAGGAAATAAAACCAATAAGTTCTTCTATTGAGGATGGACTTTTAAAGGTAATAATTAAGAAGAAAGATGAGAAGATACCTATTTACATTGATCTCCAGAAGCATTTAGAATAACATTAATTAAGAATAGTATTAATCAAAATTTTTAACTCCATAAATGTTCATTGAGATTAATGTAAGAATTTCATATTTTTTTTTGCTTTTTTGTAAGTTTACGATAATAATATTGGAAAAGTGAAAAGAATAGTTATTAAAGTTATTTATAAAATTTATATAAGTTATATAATTTACAAACCTAAAGAGATTAACAAAACTAAAAAGATTAAGATAGGATATTGACATGAGTGTCATAAATTTTGATTTTAGAAAGGAGGTTATTAACCATAATGCTTCTTTAAGTTATTGTTATCAATGTTCAACATGTTCAGGAGGATGTCCTGTAGCTTTACTTACAAACGGGAAATATAATCCTAGAAAGATAATTGAAGAAGCAATCTTAGGACTTAAAGATAGATTAATAGAAAGCCAGGATCCTAATCCTTGGTTATGCTCTACTTGTCAGAAATGTGTAGAGCTATGTCCTCAGAAAGTAGAATTAACGGAGATTTTTTCTTTAATTAAAAATAAATGCTTTGAAAAAGGTAAAATACCTGAAGCATTTACAGCTCAGGCTCAAGCTGTATTAGAAAATGGAATTGCTATTCCTTATTCTAAAGCGATATTAACAAGACGTGAAAAACTTAAGCTTCCACCAGTAAAGACAGCATCATTAGAAGAGATAAAATTCTTGCTTAAAGAAACGAATTTTGAAAAAAATTTAATGCGAGAGGGTGGATAAATAATGGCATTTGATTTGTTTTTAGGTTGTGTTATACCAGCAAGATTGCCATATTTAGAGGTATCTTCCAGGAAAATATTCGAAAAACTGGGTATAGGTTTGCGAGATGTTGATGGATTTAGTTGTTGCCCAGACCCAACTGGTATTGAGCAAATAGATCGTAATACATGGTTGGCTTTAGGAGCAAGGAATCTAAGTTTGAGTAATAATAATGGTGGAATAGTATCGTTCTGCTCTGGATGTGTTGAAACTCTAAAAGGAGTCAATTATTATATTAATAAGGATCTTACAGTTAAAAAAGAAGTGAATAGATATTTAGATAAAATAGGTAAAGTGTACGAAGGAAAAACAGAGGTTAAACACTTTGCCCAAGTTCTTTATGAAAATATTGAAAAGGTAAAAGAAAAGATAGAAAAACCTTTAGAAGGTTTTAAAGTCGCTATTCATTATGGTTGCCACTATTTACGTCCTTCAGAAATTATTGAATGGGATGATCCATTTGAGCCTACGACGATTGATGAAATCATAAACGTGCTAGGGGCAGAATCTGTGGATTATGATTTGAAAATGGAATGCTGTGGTAATCCTGTTGAGAAATCAGATAAAGAGTTATCCCTGACTATGATTGATAACAAATTAAAGGCGATTTATGAAGCTGGAGCTAATTGTGTTGTTGTAGTGTGCCCAGCATGTTATCAACAATTTGAATTTAATCAAAGAGAGCTTAATAAACAAAAAGGCTCTGAATATAATATACCAATATTTTATTTATCTGAATTAGTAGCAATAGCATTTGGATTTAAACCAGATGAATTAGGATTTAATTTTCACAGGATTAAACCGAATGTTTTATTTGAAAGTATTGGATTTGAAGTTTAAATTTTACAAATATTAATTGTTAAAATAATTTAGAGGAAGTTAAATTTGACAGAATCCTCAAAAAGTGTGTTGGTTATAGGTGGAGGCATTGCAGGAATTCAAGCAGCCTTAGATTTGGCTGACATGGGAATCCATGTTAATATGGTTGAAAAAAACCCTTGTATTGGAGGAAGAATGGCACAATTAGACAAAACTTTTCCTACTAACGATTGTTCTATATGTATCTTAGCTCCTAAATTATCGGAATGTTATAGGCATCCAAATATTACTCTTTATTCCTATTCAGAAGTACAGAAATTAGGAGGCGAAACTGGAAATTTTTCAGTTGAAATTTTAAAAAAAGCTCGCTATGTTAAGGAGGAGGAATGTATTAATTGTGGACTTTGCGCTGAAAAATGTCCAATGAGAGTAGAAGATGAATTTGATCGCCACTTAAGGAAAAGAAGAGCAATTTATATGTATTATCTTCAAGGAGTTCCGGCCATTATGACAATAGATAAGGACAAATGCTTATGGTTTACGAAAAATGCCTGTAGAATATGTGAAAAAACCTGCGAAAGAGATGCAATTGATTTTGAACAAGAGGATCAGACTATAAAATTAGATAATATAGGTTCTATTATAGTAGCTACAGGTT
>JBHLPZ010000079.1:0-12687 GCA_048885325.1 Candidatus Odinarchaeota archaeon | reverse complement strand
AAAAGAAAGAGATAAATCAAATTAATGAAGTAGCTGCTGATGTTTTAAATCCGGTTTATGAGGAAAGAATAGAACCCATTTTAAATAAAGGAAAAGAATTGACTATAAAGGAGAATTATGCAGAGGATATAGTAATTGTAACTGAAGCCTTGGGATATTTTGAGAAAGCTTTGGAAATTGCACAGAGAATGGCTGATTCAACAGAAAGCAGATTAAAACTAAAAGAAATTGAGGATGTAATGAATAAGACATGCAAAGCGAGAATAAGTTTAATAAGGGATAACGCTTTAAGGAAGACAGCTCAGAGAGATTTTGATGGGGCGGCTAGTGAATTATATGGGGCAATTAGTATAGCAAAAAGAATGCCAATATCCGAAGAAGAGAATCAAGAACTTGAAAGTTTAAAGAGTGCCGTAAATAATGCTTATTCCTCTCAGATTGATGATATCCTTAGAGAAGGGAGAGCATTATTGGAGCAAAAAGATTATGATAATGCTTTAGATATTTTTAATAAAGCTCTAGATATTACTAATAAGATGTACCTTACTGAGGCTATGGAAAAGGAAGTTAACAAAATTAAAAGTTTAATTTATCAAGCCGAATTAAAACATCTAGTTGGAAGAGGTGATTTAGTTGAAGAACAAAAGAAATTTGAAAAAGAACTTGAAAAATTAAATAAAAAAATGGAATATGCAAAAACTATTGATGACCCTGAACGAAGATTTGAGGAAATGAACAAATTAAAAAGACAAATTGATGAAGTTCATCATTCAGAAATAAAATTACTTATTGAACAAGCAGAACAATTGGCAGAAGAACATAATTTCGATGAATCATTTGAGTTTTTTGAAAAAGCAATCTCTATTAATAATCTAATTGAAGAAAAAGAATTCAAGGATAAAATACCAATCAAGACAAAATATAAAAGTACACTAATTGAAAAAGCTAAATTAGCTATTGGTAAGCATAATTATGATATAGCCATTGATGATTGCAAAAAAGCTCTTGGTTTAGATAGTACTTTTATAGATGCTTATTTTTATATAGGAATCACTAATACAGAAAAACAAGATTATGATATAGCAATTCAAAATTTCAGAAAAGCTTTGGATTTGAATAAAAATCACGCAAAATCATGGAATCATATGGGATTAGTGTATGAAAAGGAAAAAGAATTAGATAATGCTATTGAATCATATAAAAAAGCTGTTGAAATTGAACCTTTATATGCTGAAGCATTTTATAATATGGGAAATTCTTTTAAATTAAAGAAAGATTATGATCAGGCTATAGATAATTATAATAAAGCAATAGAAATAGAATCTGATTTTGCCTTAGCGTATTTATTTATGGGATATACTTATCTGGATAAAAGAGACTATAATGCTGCAGTAGAACATATCAATAAAGCCGTTGACTTGAATGCCCTTTTTAGTTCTGAATTTTCTTTTCTACTTGGAAATTTTAAGGATATTATTGATAAAATAGAAGAAAAATTATCTAATGAATTTGAAAATAGATGAATAAATAGTTAAAAAAAAGAAAGAAAATTAGCTAATTAAATAAAATAATACAAAAGATTAGATGCATATTATTTAACAAGATAATCGATTTTTGATCTCTCGTTCTTGTCTATTTTAACATCGCCTTAAAAAATCGAGGTCCTAATGTTAATTTTGAAAGTGTTGGAAGTGCACTAAACAACTGCTCCCCTACATATCTATCTCGATCTGTATCGTATTTCGAAAGGTCTTGGATAGTATGAGCCTCATAAACATATTTTCTGACAGTCTTATTCGTCAGAAGGAGGTTTGTATATATGCTCCAGAGAGATTTTACATAAGACCCTCCAGCATAAAATAAATATTCACATGCATCTCCATTTCTAAAATAGCCTTTCAGAAGAATCCGAGAGACTTCCTGTTGATATTTCATTAGTTCTGGTTTTGTAAAATCACTATTATTTTCCAACAATGTTTTAATTAGCTTACTTGCTACATCAGCACATAGTAAACCGCATAGGATTCCTTCATAAAAATAAGCTGTTACTATTCCTGCTGCCTCTCCTAAAATAATCACTCTATCTTTGGTAAATGACTTTATGGGGTGTTTTGAAATTGAACCACTAACAAATTCATTCTTATTCCAGGAAAGTCCTTTCATAAATTTCTGTATCTTTTCATAATTTTGAAGGATACGATCTAATTTATTAGATAATTCGCTGTGAGATTCTCTATTTCCCAAAAATCCTGTAGAAATTCTTCCCTTTCCAACATTGAAAAAGAAAGGACCATTTGGGCTTATATTGGGATTTAAGTGAAACATGTATTGAAAATTAAAATTTTCATCCAATGTTTCCTCATCAGCAAAAATATTTGTATATATTCCCATATAGGAATCTGGGATTTCAAACCCTAAGGATCTTTGAATGTCAAATCCCCGTGAACCAGTAGCTAATACTAACAGCTTACATTTATAAGTTTCTCCTTTATCATTAATAAGTTCGATGTAATCCTTGTATTTATTTACTTTAAACACTTTTTCGTTATAATGTCCCGTACCACCCTGATTTTCAAAATCATCCATTAATTTTTTAAGAAAAACCTCAGTATGAGAGATTTTTCCTAAGGGCGCCCCGAACTCTATTGAATTTAAAAGCCCATCATGTTTATCACTCTTATAGTTTAATTGTAGAAATGGCCGTGGAAAAATAGATTGATCATTCCAGTATTTTTCTTCTATAAAGGGTTTATTATGTTCTGCAAATATATTTGTTCTAACTGGAATTTCTTTGTTATAATCCTGAGCTTCTATAAGTAATGTCTCTGCAAATCTAGAGATTTTATTTGCAAAGGATGCACCAGCCACCCCAGCTCCTATGATAATTACATCATACATATTAAGAGTTTTAATCCTTAACAATAAAAAAAGATTATTTTTCTATTGAAACCGAAATTAAATTATATTTTCAATTGTCTTTGACATTTTATTTAAATTTACTTCTGCCATTCCAAGCGAAACAGAAGATTCAAATAGAACTACTATTAATAAAGGATCCAATTTCCAAGGAATTTTTATCATTTTGGAAAAAACCTTCTGATCATTATCTAAACTATAAAATGTTGTATTAAATTCAGTTGCCACCCTATAACGAATTTCTAATTCTTTTAGGGAGGACAATAATATTTCTTGGGGAAGAGAAGAATAGATTGTTGTTCCATTTATATCAAAAAGAGCAGCTCCAAGAATTTCATTTTCAAATATTAAATTTTTTATTAATTCAACTATTTTTCGAAAAAGAGCGTGGCTTGCGGTAATTTCTTCTTCTCCAGCTATCATTGAGTCTATTTTAGCATCAAATTCAGCGTTATCAATTTGTTCATATTCTTCAATTTCATTTATATCTAAAAATTCATTAAATATTTTGGCTATACCAGTTAAGCGGGAATTTATGAACAATAAACTAGCGCTAGAATCTGCTAAAATAGCAAATATATGTTCTATTCCAAGTTTGAATACAAATCTTAAACCACCCATTTCAAGAATTTCAGGGGTTTTCTTTGATATTACATTCTCAGAAAAGGAAAATATTGCAGAAAAAAAAGGGGTTATCAGATTTGGTTCAATGTTTTCAAAATCATCTGTAAAATTCCTATTATAAATGCAAACTCCACTCTTAGTTAATATGAATAATGAATGAATTTTCATTTAGTTTTATACTCTAGAAGTCTTTTAACCATTTCTATATAGAAATATAGTTTTTTAAGTAGTATTTAAATTTATTTTTCATAATGTTTTGATTTCTTACACTTATTATTTATTAGGTCATTAGTAAAGCCAAATTTCTGCTTATTAATTAGTAATATATCTAAATTTCACAAATTTCGTGATTAAGTCGTGATTTTTAATTCACAATAAAGATATTTAAATAGATTCTGCTATTTTTTTCAATTAAATAAAGATGTGACAATTCATATCACAACCTCAAAACCATTAAAAAATTGAAAAGAAAAATGTCTGATGAAGAAATTGAAAAGATTCGAATAAAAAAAGCAGAAATTTTATTGAAAGCTCATGCAATGCCAAAAGAGATTGTTAAAATTCATTCAACCAAGGAACTTGATAATTTATTAAAAGATTTCCCCAATAAAGTAATAATAATAGATTTTTGGGCAGTTTGGTGTGGACCATGTATGATGTTTGCGCCAATTTTTGAGAAGCTACAACAAATTCACGGCGAGGAATTCATTTTTGTGAAATTGAATGTTGATGAAAATCCTTCTATTGCGCAGAGATATAGAATTACAGGCATTCCAACAACACTATTTATTAAAAATGAAAAAATAGTGCATAAAGTTGTTGGAGCTGTAAATGCTGAATATATGGAACGTGTTTTAGAGAAGCTAAAATCGTTTTCAAAATAGTTTTACTTTTTAATTTTTTTTTTTGTTCATCTTAAATTAATTTAATAGAAAGTCAAAAACCATGGAAAGTATTTCTGAACAGTTAAAAGTTATTTTAGAGGAAAAGAAGATTTTTAAGAGTGGGAATTTATTTCGGTGTATTCTAGGTCTTAACGAAATTGAATCCAATGTATTTACATATTTACTTAAAAATGAAAATGTAAGTACTATGGAATTAACAGAGATTCTAGGTAAAGATAGAAGTTCAATTCAAAGAGCTTTACAAGATTTGCTTGATTTAAAAGTTATTAAAAGGTATTCTCTATCGCTAAAAGAATATTGTGAACTTAAAGGGATAGAGGATAATAATAAAAGAGGCTACTTATATGTATATAAAGCAAAAGATTTGAATAAGGTTAAAGTTCAATTTAGAGATTTATTAGACAAGTGGTATAGCTCTATGATTAATTACATTGAAAATTTAGATAGTTTATTTGACTGTTATGCAAAAGATGGAGAAATCTGTTAGGTTCTAACATATGCTTTATTAAAAGAATATTGTCTTCTTTAAAAGAAAAAATGTAGTTTAAAATGGCAAAACTACAATAGTTATATTTAACAATGCTCCAATTATTAAAGCTACGACTATATAGAGCAAAAAGGCAAGAATCGTGACGATAATAGCATAAAAAAACCCAATATTATGTCTAGCACCGATAATTATCCAAGTTATAATCAGAGCTAAAACCCACGCTAACCACCCCCCCAAAAAAAGGAAGATAATTGCAAAAAAAATTGTTATTATGAATGAAGTAAGAAAAACACTACCAAATTCAGTGTGACGAGCTTTACTGAAAAAACTTAAGGCAAGTTTCAGAAAAATTGCCATTAGTACCAGAATAATCAAATATATGACTAAGAACCACATTATTTCTTCGAGAGTGTCTAAAGATTCAAGCCAATCCTCATTAAAGATTTGAAATATCATTCCAGAAATCACATTTTTAATTATTTATTTGATAATTCACAAAATTGTAATTTTCATAAAAGAGAATACAGTTTTTATATATAAAGTATGAATAGTTTTTTATAAATATAAACAGAAGATGTAATATCAAAAAAAATAAGGAATTGAAAAATGGAAAATATCAAAGAAAATTTATGGATTTTTGCATTAGTAGGTGGAGTAATTGGAATTATCGCATTTTTTACTCCAGCATGGACATTTGCAGGCTCCTATGTGTGGTTATGGAATTTGTATACAGGGACCTATGGTACTGGTTTTATTGAGACTGAAGAGGTTATATTTTACTTAGGACTTGTCAGCACTATTATCTTACTTGTCGGATTTATTTCTCTACTAGTAACTGCTATATTAAGTCGATTAAAAAAGAAGAATTTTAATATAATATGGATAATTGGAGGTATTTTATCGGCTATTAGTCCAATAATTTATTTAGCAGGAAGTGCGGTGGAATATTCTAGCATCTGGCAATATTACACTGTTAGTTCATCACTTATTTTGCCTTTTATAGCAGCTTGGTTTGGAATTTCTGCTGGTATTCTGGGAATAATAAAAAAGCGTGAATAAAATAGGTAATTAAAAAATTTTTTTATTTTTTTGCTATAAATAAATGCTCAATTTATCGATATCATCTTTTAATTTAGAAATACGTTTTATCTGTTCCTCTGCTTCGTCTAACCCTTGCAAATCTTCAGTTGAACTTAAGCGTTCGTCTTCATAAGACTTTTCAACCATCATTCCATATCTAATAGCATAAGCCACTAATTCTGGTATAATTGAAATCATTGTTTTAAAGCTAAATATTCCACTTAACGTACTTAAGATTTTTATCATCTCTCCAAAAGGATCTATGTCAATTCCAGGTTGTTTCATTAATTCCATTATCTTTTTAAAAAGAACATCATAAAATAATTCAAGTTCTTCTTTATTAAGACTGTATTCATCATCCATTTTCAATTCCTCTAATTTGTTTTATTTTTAAATTTCTAGTTATAAAACAAATAAAAAAATGTACCATTTTCTTTTACTATAATTCAAATAAATTTAATAATTTTTAATTTTAAGCTGACATAAGAGGAGTATATTATTAAAAATCAAGCTAATCTAGATATTTAATACCGATTAACATGATAAAAGTAGAACAACAAATTGTACGAACGATTCTTTACAATTTTATAATTTTTTTATTTTTTTTCTACTGGTTTTTTTACTCCACATATGACAGTGTTATTGGAGTAATCTTGATATGTTTTTCAATCATTATTTTATTGCTTAACTCATATATCTACAATAAAAAAATAAATAACAAGTTTTCTGTAAAAATTTTTCATATTATCCTTATTTTAATTTCAATATTTTTAATAATAGAAGCTCTGTTTTTTTATAAAGCATTCTCACCTGCAATTTTTATTTCATATAATAATTTAATTGGAATAAAGCACAATCATGATATTTTATTATTTCTTTTCTATTTATCATTAACAATCTTAAAATTATTACCAATTAGATTTTTTTATAAAAAGTTAATTAATTCAATTAAAGAGCCTCAACTGGATAATTATATTAGATATTTTATAGAGGATTTTAATAGGAGAAAGTTGATCATTATAATTCTCTTATTTCCTATGGCTGCTTTCGTCGAAGAATTTATTTTTAGAAGTTTATTACTTACTGTCATTGTAAATTATCTGAATTGGAACCTCATTATAACTATTTTCTTCATATCACTAGGATTTGGTATTCTTCATTATTCCTCTTCAAAGAATTGGGCTCATTTCCTCTCTACGTTCTTATCATCAATTATATACTTCTTGGCTCTAATTCAATTGGGATTATTATATCCTTGGATATTACATTTGACGACAAATAGTCTTGCACTATTATTTTTTTATCAGAATAATAGAAAGAATGCTAAAAACTATAGTAAAAATAAGAGTGCTTTAATGGTAGAGATATAAAAAGCGCTCCATGTAATATAAAAATATTTGCGTATAATATCCCGGATAATAAAAGTCGCAACCATGTCCTCCTAAAGGCATCCAAATAATAGCACACTGTTTATTATTATGTGATAAATATGTGTCTCTGAGATTAGTTGCAATACTAAAATAATTTAAAATATCATGGGTTCCTTGAAAGATTAAACAAGGAGGACTGTTTTCTTCAATTAGGATTTCAGGGTTTTTAAATTCTTCTCGTCCATCAATTCCAAACCAGGATGCCATTCCATTTGCTGGATAATAAGGTATAATTCCTTTTATTGTAAGGGTAGAATTGAGAATGTCTGAATAATTTCCGTTTGCAATAGCTAATGCAGAAGCGCAAGTAAGATGCCCGCCTGAAGAACCTCCAGTAACAAAAACAGAATCCAAGTTAGCACCATATCTCTGTGCGTTTGCAGCGAGAAAGTTTGTGAAAATACCTATATGTCGTACCATATCATCAATATCAAAATCTCCTTTAGTATGTCTTGGTGTAATCGGATCTATTGGTGTTAAAAACGAATCAAATAAACCATATTGGATATCAAATACAATATATCCTAGGGCGGCTAAATATTTATTAAATGGAATTCTGTCTGAGCCCCCTTTATCCCCCAATATCCAGCCACCACCATGGATGCTTAAAATTGTAGAATTCTCTCCTGGAAGCCCCATTCCGTTTTGTAAGGGCATATAAGCATCAAAATAAAGACTAATTCCCTCCCCGTCATAGAATAATGTATTTTCTTCAACTAGACAGTTTTTAGGGGGAATTCCTAAAAAGTATCCTGAAGTTGTAAACGGAGTTTTTAAAAAATAATTATTTACATTAACGGGGATTCTACTTTGCCAATCATCACCAAAAGCAATTGAAAAGTTTTTATTTGCCGTAAAAATTGTTATGTGTGTAAAAAGTAAAGGTAAAAGCATTACAAATGAAATAACAAGTCCTATTATCGTTTTTCTTTTAATTTTTTTAGGCTTCCACTTGTGTTTCTTTAGCTTGAATAGCAAAAGCATATTAGCAAGAAAAATTAAAGAAAAAAATGCTCCAAATTGAGAAGAAAACATAGCAAAAATAGTCGTGACTATTTCATATGAGCCAAATAATGTAACAAATGCACATAAACCCCCAATAATAAAAGTTATATTACTGAGAATCGTCAGAATTCTTTTTAGAACTCTCTTTAAACGACTATTAGAAACAACATTTCCAATATTATTTTCTGAATTCCATAATATTCTATTGTTGATATTTTTAATATCATATAAGGCAATTAAAAAACTGAATGTAAATAAGCTGATATAACAAAAATAGATTAAAAAATATCCTCCGAGGCTATCGACTATTAAATTAGTGTAATTAGCATAAATGAGTAAATTTCCTCCGATAATGCCCATTAATGAGAGAATCATGAACATTAAATACACATAGCAAATCAAATTTAATTTCTTGCCTAATTTAGTTGTTTTATTCACTCTAATAGAGCTAAGATAAACGAGTAAACCATTTGCAAAAAGGGTAACAATTATCAATATTCCAAGTATGTCCCAAAATGTTGTATAAATAGGTAAAATCAAATATAAAATACCACTAATAATGCAAATTGGATTTAATAATATGGAAAGATGACTAATCCTTTTTATAGTAAAAAAAGCTACAAAATTTTCGACTAATATTCTTGTACTTTTAAATTTGTAATCTATTTTGATAATTGACGGCTGTTCCAATTAAATAACCCTGTTATCCTATTATAGACATTATTTGTAATGTCTAAATTTAATCATTAAAAGCACTCCCAATCAATCTCAAATTGACATTTTAGGAGAATTAAATGGTAACTTATTAATGATAATTTTATTATTAAAAAAAGTTCGACAATTTAATTTTACGTGAAAGCAAAAAAGGACAAAAAAAAAAGAAAAGGTTTTTATATCAATATATTTACTATATGAAAGTGTTCTACTTAAATCAAGTAAGGTAATTTACATGATCACTTTCGTTGAAACATAAAATAATGGAGTTTCATAAAATGAAATCATAATATTATTAAATTTCCAAGTAATGTTTGTTAATGAAAAGAGTTTTTATTACAATCATAAATGTAGAAAGTAATTTGTTTTCCAATAAAATTGAAATTGAAAGCACTTTAAGATTTTTAAAGTGTTATAAATGTGAAGATAATAGGAATTTAATTACTTATCCTATTGATGATATTTATAAAAACAGGAAATCTAGAAAAACTAAATCAAAAATCTATGTTCCTATTTGTTTAAAATGTAACCTAGAATTCCAAAGATGGAAGAGATTTAATAGAAATTACAAATGGAAAAATATCGAATCCATTTTTTATATAATTACAGCGTTTATTTTAATGTGGGTACTAATTGAAAACTTTTGGGTTAATTTTTCTCTACTTATTATAATAGCAGGAATTTTAATAAATTACAATTATCAAAGTCGAAAATATCAGAAGAAAATGGAATTTTATCCAAAAAAATATATTCATTATTCAAAAAATGGAGTAATTTACATAAAGCCAGAAAATTCTCTAGTTTGGATTCCATATCTAGAATGGATAAGAGAGATTTTGTATGAGGGATATTATCAGGACAAATTTGAGAAGCTATTCTATGAAATAAATCAGGATTCAAATATCTTAAAATGTATTCATTGTGGAGTAAAAATTAAACGTTTTTATACCAAATGCCATAAGTGTGGAAATTTATTACCTTTACGGCAAATTTAACCATTACTGTTTGACTCGAAATTTATTATCTTAAGTTTAAATATTTTAGTATCTATTCTTTTACTAATAAAGAGAAGATAACCGCAAATTAATTCCTCGAGAATATTTTTATTATTAATAACTAATCCAATAACCTAAATAGAAAGAAATATTTATTTTTAGTCTAAGTGTATAAGAATTTTATGCTATAATTAAAATACCAAGTTAATCATGATTATCTGGATTCTTGATAGTGATTCAGGAGTAAAATTATTATATAAATCATTTTTGAAAACTGATGCGGATGAGGATATAGTTTCTGGTTTTTTGACTGCCTTTCACCATTTTTCTATGGAAGAATTTCACCAATCATTAGAATCTATAGAAATGGGCGGCCTTAAATGGGTATATACATTGGCACAAGATTATAATTTACTTTTTGTGGCAGCAGGTACAAAACATATAAAAACAGAGATTTTAATGGGAAGATTAAATGCAATAAAAGAAGCCTTCATAAAACAATTTGAATTAGATTTGTTAAAGAGAGTAAAAATTTGGGATGGAAATATAGGGATTTTTGCACCTTTTATTAAGATTATTGAAGATTATTACAATCAATGGGAGGAAGTAGAGACTTTAGCTCAGGTAGCTGATTTTTTTGATATTCTTGGAATATTTCAACAAATTTTTATTTTAATTAGATATATAATCGAAAATAAAATGTATACAAAATCTAAGAATCTAATTCTGAGTAGGATTAAAGAAAAATATAAATCCTTAAGAAATCAAGAAGTGTTTAAAAATCAGGCTGAATTGAAGAATATAACTTTTACCAAAAAATCTTGGTTTAATATCATTGATGAAAAACTAATTAAATGTGATATAGATTTAGTAATAAAATATTTGAAATCATTACTTACTGAAATTATTAATATTTTAAAGGATGTGAAAGGTAATAATTTATGTTTGAAATATTTCAGTGAAGAGAATGTGTATGCTTACCTTTTTAATAATATGAAAATGCTAAAAGATCTAAAGTTAGACTCTTTTTTGTTTGAACTATTTTTATTATTGTAGAATTTAAAGAATATGAAAAGTCTTATGTTTCCATAAAATTCTTATTATTAAAGAACGTATTTTTATACAAAAATGGTCATTTTATAAGGATATAAATTCATGAAGAAAAGATTTTGGAGCATAGACTTACTCCGTGGAGTGCATATTTTTTTGATGATTTTTCTACATCTAAGTGATTGGTGGTTAGTTTCTGAGGCTTACTCGTTAAATAAGATATTACATTTTATTTTTGAACCCATTGGTGCTACAGGTTTTTTATTTATTTCAGGTGTTAGTGCTGCTTTATCATATAAAGGCAATCAATTAAAGCCCAAAGATTTAAATGTAAAAAGTATCTACTTTTTAAGAGCAGTTATGTTTCTAATGATTGCTCTACTGTATAATATTCTCTTGGCTTTTAGATTCGGTGATATTTCAGAAATTTGGAGTTGGAATGTTTTACAAACCATTGCAATCTCTATCATTTTGGTGTGGCCATTTTTAAAAACCTCCAAAATTTTTAGAATTTTTGTTGGGGTTTCATTATTAATAATTAATGAATTACTATTAGCATTTTTAAGGGAATTTAAAGGTGTTCCGAATTTATATGGGATTTTGTTTTATGTGTTATATAATCCTCTAGATCAATTTACAATTATATCATTCTTTACCATGTTTCTATTTGGTACAGTTGTTGGAGATATGGTTTTCGGCATTACTCTTCTCGATGATAAGAAGGAAAGGAAAAATGTAGTTAAGAATAATTTTTTAATTGGAATATTAATAATTGGAAGTATATTAATACCAATTGGAGTATTATTTCAGTTTCCTACTTTTATTTCACGTAATACGTTTCCATCATTCATTTATTCGATTGGAATAATTTTAGTGGCGTTTTCTTTATTAATATCAATAGAAGAATTTGAAATTATTAAAACCAAAAAGAAATATAACTTTATGTTTTTTTACTCATATTACTCATTTACGGTCTATTTAGGGCATAATTTATTGTATTTTATATTTCGGGATCAATTAAACGCCGTGACGTTTTGGATGCCCATTATAATAACAATGAGCGTTTTAACCATTTTACTCAGAACTATGTTTGTAAAAGTAGGACCCAAACTTTCTTTAAAAGCTGGAATAACTGTATTAAGCTTTATAATAACAACTAAAATCTATAGAAATAAAAGTATTAGTATTTAATTTTGTTAATTCTCCAGTAATTTTTACATATTTGTGATATTTTACAAATTTGTAAATTAGAAAAGAGTTTAAAAAGTTGAATACTATTTCTTAATAAATTTCAGAATTTCAACTAATAATTCTGAAGCTTGATGATTTTAATGGAAAGAATTAGAGCTCTTGATACCATCCGCGGAGCTTGTATGTGGATTATGATATATGGTCATATGGTTGATTGGTGGCTAAGACCTGAGGATTATTGGCTTCGCCAGTGGCTTTATGGCTTTTTAGAATCCTTAATTGTAGGA
>JBHLPZ010000078.1:0-12794 GCA_048885325.1 Candidatus Odinarchaeota archaeon | reverse complement strand
ATAATTGTCTCATCCCATACTCATGGAGATCATTTCTCAACTACAGATATTAAGAAAATATGGGAAGATGATACAATTTTATTAGGTCCAATCAGTATTGCTAACAGTTTAGCAGAATTTAATGGAAAGCCTTTAAAATTTGGTGAAGAATTTGCCTATAAAGATTTTTCAATAGAATTATTTCCTGCCTATACTATAAAAAAGAAAACACACCCAAAAAGCAATGAGTGGGCAGGAACAATAATCGAATCTGCAGGAAAAAGTGTATACCATGCTGGTGATACTGAACGAATTCCAGAAATGAAAGATTTAGCCAAAAGAAATATAACTGTCGCCTTACTGCCTTGCGGAGGGACATATACAATGGATATGGAAGAGGCTACGGATGCTGCAATGGATATACAACCTAAAATTGTTGTTCCAATGCATTCTTGGGGAGCTGATCTAAATAAGTTTAAAGATATCATGAATAATAAAGATCCTAATATTAAGGTAGAGATATTAGAAAATAAATCTCTTAAAATATGAATAAAATTTAAAAAATTAAATACCTTAAATTTTAAAGGTTTTTTTAATTTTGATTGTCAATATATACATAATATTATGATTAAAATGCTATTTTTCCTTTATTTTCTTTTAACATAAGAATTTAATATTAAATTTTTACATAATACATGAAAAAGAATATATTTTAAATAGAGATTTTTAAGATGATAAATTATGGAAATCGACGATAGTTTAAGACAAAATACAACTGTTGCATATATCTCTATGGAAGTCGGAATGGACAGTAATATACCTACATACTCTGGGGGCTTAGGAGTTTTATCAGGAGATACAGTAAGATCTGCAGCAGATCTAGAAATTCCTATGGTAGCAGTCTGTCTTTGCTACAGTTCGGGTTACTTTTTTCAATTATTTGATGAAACTGGAGAACAAAAAGAAAAAGAAGTTGAATGGAATTTCTTCTATGAATTTGACAAGGTCGAAAAGCCAATTTGTATTAAAATTGAAAATAAAAATGTAAAAGTTTCTGCGTGGTTATATAAAGTAATTGGGCAATCAGGCCATATCCTTCCGATTTATCTCCTTACTACTGATGTAGATGGAAATGAGGAATGGATGAAAAAAATGACGGGTTCTCTGTATGATTCTACTTCAAGTTGGAATCGTATTGTACAAGAAATGATTCTCGGAATAGGGGGTGTACGCCTCTTAAATTCTTTGGGCTATAATAATATTAAGACTTATCATTTAAATGAAGGTCATGGTTCATTCGCTACGATTGAGTTATTCAATATGTTCAATGGGGATATTGAAAAGGTAAAGTCAAGCATTGCATTTACTACTCATACCCCAGTTCCAGCTGGGCATGATAGATTTGATCAAAGTTTAGTTAATAAAGTATTCGAAAGTAGAATACCTAAAGAAATTCTAAAATTAGGTGAACAGGATGGACAATTAAATATGACTCGCTTAGGTATGAACCTTTCAAAATATAGGAATGCGGTGTCTAAAAAACATGCAGAAATCACCAAAAAGATGTTCCCAAAATATGAAATTGATTACATTACAAATGGAATTCATTTACCATTTTGGGTATCAAATCCTATTCGAAGAATCTTTGATAGAAAATGGCCAAATTGGAAAGCAAATCCTATTGTACTCCAAAATGCCATTGAATTAGATGATTTAGATCTTTTTGATGCGCATATCGAAAATAAATTTGGACTTATTAGTTATCAGAAAGGACATAGCTGGAATTTGTTAGATGAGGAACTAATTACAATAGCTTTTGCTAGAAGGTTCGCTACCTATAAAAGAGCAGTACTCATATTTCACGATATTGATCGGTTAGGAAAAATTTGTAAAGGGAATGTCCAATTCATTTTTGCAGGGAAAGCTCATCCAAAAGATCAAGCGGGTAAGGATTTTATTAAAAGAATTTATGAATCTGGAGAATACCTTTACAATAATTACGGAGTTAAAGTTGTTTTAATGGAAAATTATAATATGGATTTAGCTCATATGCTGATTTCTGGTTGTGATGTGTGGCTTAATACTCCTGAGAGATACCGTGAAGCATGTGGCACGAGTGGAATGAAAGCAGCTTTAAATGGAGTTTTAAATTTAAGTATTCAAGATGGTTGGTGGTTAGAGGGTTATAAAATGAATTCTATGGCAGGATGGGGTATTGGACCAGATGATTCAAATCCAAAGGATCCGGCAGTGTCTAATAATTGGGAAATTGATGCTAATACATTTTATGACATCCTAGAGAATCAAATCATACCAACTTATTTAAATCATGATGAGTGGTTATTTAGATGTAAAAATGCAATTTCGCTGGCTGCTTATTTTAATACTCATCGTATGGTTGAGGAATATGCTGATAAAGCGTATAACTTAAAAAGACAAAAACCTTGGAAGTTTATTGATTAATTAAGAACAGGTTTTTATTTTTTCTCTTTTTAACAAAACTTAATTCATAATAAATTTTAACAATTATTTAGGAAGAATTGTCTAATCTTAATATAATCATCAAACTTTTCTTGTTTAAGATAATCCTCAAAAGTTTGGGTAAATATCTCTTCCATAATATCAATTCCAGAAATTAACCCTTTCATCTCTTTTGCAATTAATAACATGTAATTTGATGTTGTTTCTAAATAGAAACATCCGGAGTCAAATTTCATGTTGATATATTTCTCTATGATTTCATTTGCATTCTTAACAATTTCATTGGTAGTAAATAAAATAATTAAAAAATTTTCAGTGTATTCTTCTTTTAAATATGTGTCTCGAATACCTGCTGCTACAAGAGAATCCTTGGTATAATTTTTGAAGATATATTGTAATCGATTTAAGTGTTTTCTGAATTTGTTTTTATTATGGAAAAAGCTAAAGTTATTAGTTAATATTAACGGTTCCCCATCTGGATAAGTTAATTCTTTCAGAATTTCTTTAAATTCGAACTTTTTTAAATATTCATACATCGTAAATTTTTTCACTTATCTAATATTTTACTTTACAAATATTTAAACTTTAAAGCTAATTAATTAAGTAAAATTCATTTTTTATAAAAATTTCATGATTATAGTTTGAAAATTTAGAAAATTATTTGTTTTTTAGTAAAATGAAATTAGGGACACTTTCTATAGATAATAATCTACTATTAGCGCCTATGCAAGAGGTGACTACAGCACCATATAGGAGGTTTTGTCGAAAATTCCAAAAGATAGGTTTAGTTTATGTTCCTATGCTCTATATTAAGAAAATTGAGAAAAATCCAAATTCCTTTATTCCTGAATTATATAAAATAGAAGAAGAAAGACCTATAAGTATCCAATTAATTGGGTCAGATCCAGAAGTTTTGAAAAAAACCATAACAATTTTAGAAAGTTATAAATTTGATATGTTGGATATTAATGCAGGGTGTCCATCAAAGCGAGCGATTAAAGCAAAAGAAGGAGCATTTTTATTAGAAGATTTAGATAAATTAGCTAATTTAACAAATATTGCTCTAAAATTCTCTTCTAGACCCGTTTCTCTGAAAGTAAGAATAGGAGTATCAGAAATAACTAATTTGAATAAATTAATTAGAGTAGTGAATGGTTCTGCCCTTGAATTTCTGATTGTTCATGGTCGAACTGTAAAGGATAAATTTAACAAATCTCAATTGGATTTAGAGACTATAAAAAGTATAAAAGATAGATCAAATACTCCTGTCATAGGTAATGGGGATATAGATAGTCCCTCTAAAGCAAAGATGTTTCTAGATTACACAGGTGTAGACGCATTAATGATAGGAAGAGGTTCCATAGGGAATCCCGAAATTTTTAATCAAATTAGCTATTTTTTAAAAGAAGAAAGATACATACTTTTTAAAAATAATATCCATAAGATGCAAAAAAATATACGGCTTTATGAGGATTGCATTGATGAAATTGTTAATAATGAATTTACTATTTCGCATTCAATAGATGACTATAAATTTAAGGAACTTAAAAGAAATTCAATATGGTTGACAAAAAATATTGAAGATTCTACGCTTTTAAGAGAAAAAATTTCAAATACAAAAAACTTGAGAGAATTAAAAGAAGTCTTACAAAAAATATATGATAAAAATTAGGTGAATCAATCAGATCCTTTAGCGAGTAAGAGTATCATTAATATAATATAGACTGCTATTAAAAATCCAGTAATAATGCCTATCAAATTTATAACTTGGATAACAAATCCTTCAACTGTAGTAGTTAATCTTTCTAATGTCCAATTAAGACCTCCAGTTACTCCTGAAATAATATAGTGTAAGTTTATACACATAAATTCTATAATAATAAATATAAAAAGTTTGAAAAGGACTTTTTTTTTAGTTGTTTTAAATTTTTCAAAAAAATACGCAGCTGTCATTTTATACCTTATTCTTACTTGATAATTTAAATTAAAGAAATTACTTATACTTTGCTAACAGTTCTGTAGGTGAAAAGATTCCATCTTCTGTTATGATAGCAGAGACTAGTCTAAATGGGGTAATATCAAAGGCATAATTAAGACATTCTACCCCATCGGGTATTATCTGAACCTTCCCTAAGATATTGCTGACTTCACTACTATCTCTTTGCTCAATAATGACATCTTTTACAGTTTCATTAAGAGAAAGGGTTGATCTTGGGGCTGCTACATAAAATGGAATATTATTATCATTTGCGGCTAAGGCTACTAAATATGTCCCTATTTTATTAAAAACAGCATCTGAAGTTACTCTATCTGTTCCCACAATTACTTTATTAATTTTTCCTAAGCTCATTAATAATCCTGAAGAAGTATCAGAAATAACCTTGACAGGAATATTATCATATTGGAGTTCATAAGCAGTTAGTCTTGCTCCCTGTAATCGGGGTCTTGTTTCATCCGCAATTACACTGATCTTTTTGCCTTCTTCAATAGCGGCTCTTACAGGCGCTAAAGCAGTGCCATATTGAACAGTTGCTAAGGATCCTGCATTACAGTGAGTAAGCACTATGTCTCCATCTTTTAATAAGGTAGCACCGTTTTTTCCTATACTTTTATTTACATTAATATCTTCTTGAGCCATAATCTTAGCTTCTTCAACTATTAATTCGGATATGTTTTTTGGATCATCAGGATAAGTACTGATTATTTTCCAGACTCTCTCTACTGCCCAAAATAAGTTGGAGGCGGTGGGTCTCGTGTTTCTTATGATATTGGCAGCTTCTTCCATTTTAGTTAAAAATTTTTCTTTTGGAAGGTCTTTATATTCAATTGTAGCTAAAGCAACTCCCATTGCAGCAGCAACACCGATAGCAGGAGCACCTCTTATATTCATAACCCTAATAGCCTTAGCTACATCCCGAAAATCATCAAACTCTAGAAATTGAAGTTTATGAGGAAGCTGAGTTTGATCAATCAATTTTACTTTATTATTCGTCCATTCGATTGAAGGGATCATAATATTTAGAGAACAAAATGTTAATTAAAATTTTTGAATATTAGAAGCAACAATTAGAACATCATGTATAATATTAATGCTTATACTTTTAGTTTATAGTGAATAGATTATTATAGAGTGAGGAAATATAAGAATTAAATTGTAAAATATACTGACGAGCTTAAAATATTATGATTTTACATAAAGTAAAAAGCGAGGGAATTGCATCTATATCCTATTTTTTGGCTTCTGAGCCAAATTAAAAATTTAATTAGGTGAAACTAATGGTTGATATACTTAAAAAGGAATTAAACATGGACTTTGATGAGGCTGTGAAGCATGTAGAAAAAATTGTTATTGAAGAAGGCTTTAGCCATATGTTAACTAAACCTATCCATGGTATTTTCAAGCAAAAATTGGGAATTGATTATCCAAAATATTCAATAATCCTTGCTTGTGCCCCAGAATTAGCAAAAGGGGCATTGGATGTATCTAAGAACGTTGGATTATTATTTCCATGTAGTTTTGTTGTTTATGAAGATGAAGGAAAGGTTTTTGTAGCCCATACTTCGATTATGAAAGTGTCTGTCGAAGCCGGTCTAGCTGATAAGGATGGTATGGCTCCTGTGATTGAAATGACAGGAAAAAAAGTTCATGCCGCCTGGGATAAATTTTAATTTTTATTTTTTTAAAATTCCTCTAACCTTTACCCAAAAGATTTATACCATTTTAGTTTAATCCTTAAATGTAAATAAAGCAATAGTGAATTATAATTATATAATTTTTAAGCTCTTTAAATTAAAGAAGTGTTTTAAATTGGAACTCTATTGGTTAGGGGTTTTATTAGCAGTATTATCTGGGCTGTCTCATTTTTCGGGAATGTTAATTGAAAAAAGTATTATAAATAAATTGCCTCCTGATGTAAAGTTAATGAAAAGTCTAATTAAAACACCGTTATGGTTATTCGCATTATTTATTCGCTTTGGATTAGGTTCAGCATTCTTTATGATTGCTGAGATTATTATTGGTCCTGCCATTGTTCCCGGATTGATGGCATGTGGATTAATTGTATTAGCTGTAGGTTCAGTAAAAATAATTGGAGAAAAATTAACATTATTAGAAATAATAGCTATTTTAATGATGATAATTGCTATTACTATGCTTGGCTTTAGTGAATTATCAATTAATCTTACTGAATATAATTTACTTGATAGTTTATTTATAATTCGAATGATAGTTTTTACGTCTGTAATAGCATCAGTAGGATTATTACTCCAATTCATGCAAAGTAGAAATAAGAAATATAAAGGCATATTACTCGCTATTTTATCTGGTTTTATGTTTAGCTTATCTAATTTTTGGATAGGCCCTTTAATGGGGGTAATTGCTCATGTTTTTAGTGGAGAATTTAGTATTGGTGAATTTTTCCTTTTTATAATATCCTCAATAATGCTTGTAGTTGTGAACGTAATTGCCATATCAAAAATGGCTGCAGCATTAAGATATGGAGACGCAAGCAAATTAGTTCCAATTCAGAATCTTCCATCCCAGAGTACTCCTTCAATAGTGTACTTTTTAGTATTCTTATTGCCACCACCTACAGTTTTGTCAGCGATATTTTTTATCGTAGCTATTGTTTTAATTATTACAAGTTCATTTATATTAGGAAAACGACAAGCACAAATGGATGAGATAAAAAAAGAAAATTGAGAGTATCCTTCAAAACAGCAAAATTCAAATATTTAACGAGATAATTATGATAAAGAATGGGATTGGAAAATATTATTAAAAACCTTCAATGCGAATTACCATGGGAAATCTTTTTATCAAAAATGGAAGAAGAAGGTTTTATCAAGGAATATTCTGTTAGTTTTTCTCACACATCAAATATTGATAAATATAAGCAACTATTTTTATCTGGAAATATAATGCTTATTGGAAATCGAATTCATTCAGGTAGTATTCGTGATCCTTCCCATTTACATATATCTCCATATGCCCTATTTCGACCCATAACTGAAGAACAGTTGAAAAAAATAATAGTTTATTCACAACAATATAAGATTCCAATTACATTTGCAGGAGGTAAAACAGGATTATCAGGAGGGTATTCTAATTTTGGAATTGTGGTGGATCTTGCTGATCTTCATTCTTTTAATGAACCCTTTCAATTAAATTTAAAAAAAGAGCAAATAAGCGTAGAACAAGGTGTAATAGTTTCCGATTTGATCAAAGCTGTTCAATTTTTAAGCAATGGAAGATATATCTTTCCGATCCAACCTGCAAGCGCTTTAAAGTTGCCAGTAAGAATAGGAGGACTTATTTCATCGAATGCCAGTGGAGTTACATCAGGTAAATTAGGGTCAGTAGAAAATTGGGTTGAAAATGTACGTGTCATGAAACCTAATGGAATTATTATTAAAATTGATAATAAAAATCCCCTTTTTAAAAGAATAATTGGCGGTAATGGTTATTTTGGAGTAGTTTTAAGTGCTGTATTTAAATTGTATAAACCTCTAACGGACTTAAAACGAGCAATTATATATGGGCATGATATAAAATTAGCCTTTAATGGTCTTCAATCAATTCTAGATTTTAAAATATTTCCCTTAATTAGTGAGTTTGTTATATCAAATGAGAGACTTCCTGGTAAATTTAGTGAGTTGATTGTTTCAAGTGAAGATGATATAAAAGCTAAATGGGCTACTATTATAAAGGGCACATCGAGTGAAATCGATGAATTTATAAGGCTCATGAATAAAGAAACAGGGTGTTCTTGGAGTATATTAACTGAAGAAGAATTTCAAGAATATCTTCAAGAAAGATCTGCATTTGCTTTATTAGTCCAGACATCAGATACTACTTCTGATTACATCGCTTTTCCCAGTTTTGAAGATATTTTAAGTGAGCCAAAGAATTTACCATATGTAATAGAAACAATAAATAACATTTTTATAAAACACGGGTTCCATAAAGTAATTTTTGGATATGGGCATATAAATTTTCGAAAAGGTCAAGGTTTATTATTGCATATGCGTTTACCAGTCCCTATTGAATATTTTTATAAAGGTAATGAAAAAAAATTAACCAAAGTTGGTCAAACTGTTTATGAAGTGATATTTACTCTGAAAGAAAAATTTAATGTGAAACATAAAGCCGAGCATAGCCCCGGGATTTTTCCCTTCTTCTTAAGTGCCGATTTTAGGGAAAATTATCGTGAAATGGTTAAACAGGGGACTGCCTTTATTAATCCTCATTTAATGATTTATGATCAGCTTGAAAAAGAAGAATATAAGCAAAAAATTAATAAAGAAAATGAGAAACACATATTCATAAAAGCTTTGAATATTTACTTGTCAAATATATGAAAGAATGAATAATTTGAAACAAAAAAAGAAGGACCCTCATATTGTTATATCTCCAATAATTATTTAATTTTAAGTATAAAATGTTTCCCTAAATTTAATAACTAATGAATAACAAACTAGTAGATGATAATTCTATGAAAGAAAAAGATATTAAGGAATTAAAAAAGAGAGGTTTTGATTTAGATCTAATTGAAAGGCAACAAAAGTTAGTACCAATGAGCGAGGAAACTTGGGAAAAAGTTGTAGAGCGAATAGAAAAAAGTTTAAATGAAATAGCTAAAGAGCATGAAGGTGCAAGATTAACTGAAACAGAATTAAAAATCATACGAGAAATCTTAGATAATTATTATTATCTAAGAATTTCGAATCAACCAAACATCTATGAATTTATAGACCTAATATTTAATTTTTATAACACTACAAGTCAATCTAACCCCTATAAGTTTTATAATATTGTTGGAGAATTACTACTTGAAGATTCTGAGTTTTTTATGGAAAAATGCTATATATATTTCTTTAAAAAAATCATGAAATTACTTCCAATTGAAGAAATGTCTAAATACATTCTCGAAAAGTTTTGTTTTTCTGACGAAGAGAAAATCATAACATCTTTTAAAGGTAGATTAAGTGTAAAGAATTTCATATTAGAAGGGTATATCTTTCTAACGAATTTTCGAGTATTTATGATTGGTGTTATGCCAGAATATTATAAAAACGATAGTATAAAAGATAGGGTCTTAAAAGAATTAGGTATATGGAAATTTAAAGATGAGATCTTAGGGTCATTCAGTGGAAGAAGCCCATTCGAAAAACGAGCAAAATGGCTTAGAGATGAAAAATTTCGTCAAAAGCAACTTCAAAAAGATTCAGATGAAATATATCGTCAAAATTTTGGATATCAATATCCAATTATGAATGCATATGATATTAGGAGATCAGCATCAGAAATTGAATATAGAGTCGACTTAGAAAATCTAAAAAATCAAAAATCAAAATATTTCAAATTTAGAATAAAAATTAAACCAAAGAAAGAAAAAAAAGAAAATCCTCGTGAATTTGAAATTAAAAAGGATAAAAATTTATCTATTATTGAAAAAACGCTTCTCCAAACGTAAACTTCAATATATATTAAAATTTTAAATATATCTTCTACCTAAATTTATTAGCTAATGAATGAAAAGCAAGAGCGACATAAAGTTAAGGATCTATTAAATGAAGCCAAAATGGTGAAAGCACCAATCATATCATGCTCAAGGAGAACAGACATTCCAGCATTTTTGATGGAATGGGTTATTGAAAAAATAAAAACAGGTTACGTAGATGTAACCAATCCTTTCAATAGAAGTCAGATATATCGAGTATCATTGGATCCTAAGGATGTTAAATGTTGGTGTTGGTGGAGCAAAAACTTTAAAGAATGGATCAAGGCATACCATTCAAACCAAGCACTTTTTGATCTATATAAAGGGCATTATTTCCAATTTACAATTAATTCACCATCCGAATTAGAAGGTAATATTAATATTTCTTTAGGAGAAAGATTTAAGCAGATGGAGTGGTTAATCGAAAATTTTGGAATTTTATCAGTGAATTTCAGGTTTGATCCAATAATATTTTACAAGAAAAACAATTCAAATTCTATAACCAGTAATTTGGGTAAATTTAATTATATTATTGAGAATGTCTCTTCTCTAGGGTTAACAGAGATGATTTTTTCATTTGCAACCATTTATTCAAAAGTAAGACATCGTATGATCTCAAGAGGTTTTATTCCAATTGATCCCCCAATTAAAAAGAAAAAAGAAATATTAAATAAATTAAATAACGTCTGTGAACAATATAATATTACAATGAAAGCATGCTGTCAACCTGATTTACTCGATGTAAAAGGTATTGAACAAGCACATTGTATTGATGCCTATAAAATAGAAAAAATTATTGGTGAATCTATTCCCAAAATTAAAGACTCGGGGCAACGTAAAAGTTGTGGATGTTTCAAATCAAAAGATATTGGAGGATATACGGGAATATTTAGGTGTAAACATAACTGTGATTATTGTTATGCTTCTCCAGCCAAAAAGTAAAGATTTAAAAATAAGTATTAAAAATCTCTAAATTCGAATTCCCTAAAAATTGATTTTATTCTCTTTTTATCCTCTTTATTTAGCCATTCTAAGTGATTATATAATGGTTTTATACCAATTTTTTCAGGTTTAGAGTGCCATAAAGGATTGTAAGGTAGTAATCCAATCTCTTTAATATTAAGAGATTCTAGATAATCTACCAAATCCATTAAATTTTCATTTGTAGCAGTTATATTCGGAATTAGAGGAATCCTTGGTAAAACTTCTATATCTCTTTTTTTTAGCAAGTCTTCAAAATTCCTAAGGATTTTGTCATTTTTTGCTTTACAATACTGTATATGTAATTTAGGGTTTAAGATCTTTAAATCAAAATAGATTAAATCCACATATGGGAGAATTAACTCATTGATTAGGTCTTGATTATAATATCCACAAGTTTCAATACAGGAATGAATCTTATTCTCCTGTAATTTTTTTAATAATTCATGTATATAGTTGATATGATAAAGCGGTTCGCCACCAGAAAGTGTTACCCCTCCGCCTGAATTTTCATAGAAAATTTTATCTTTAAGAACAATTTCTACTAATTCATCGATTTGATACTGTTTTCCAACAAAGTTAATAGCATTATTAGGACAGATCTCGATACATTCACCACATAAATTGCACAAACTTCTATCTATTCTATACTCATAAGAAAATTTAATCGCATTTTGATTACACACTTCTAAGCATTTCTTACATTGAGCACAATCGTTTTTATCAAATGAAATTTCTTGAAATGGACTCTTAGCCTCTGGGTTTTGACACCACACACAAGATAAAGGACATCCTTTAAAAAATATTAGTGTTCTTATTCCCGGGCCATCATCTAATGCATTTCTCTTAATATCTACTATTAATGTTTTATTAATCATTCTTGAGGATATTTCAAAATTCAATGATAAAATAAAAAAGGAAAATTTAGATAGTTTTACCTAGATTTGTATTCATGACGTTCTATTAATTCTAATTGCATATTTTTATTGAGTTTTACGAAATAAGCATTATATCCGGAGACCCTAACTAAAAGCCAACGATAATCAACAGGATTTTCCATTGCATCTTTTAATGTATCTGAAGTTACCACATTAAATTGCCATTGCATTCCATTTAGATCAAAGAAGCTCTGAACATAACTTGTAAAAAGATCTAATGTTTCTTTATGTGAATCTCCTGGATGGGGTACTAATTTTACATTATATGAAGCATTATTTGCCATTTTTAAATAATCTAAACTCGCAACACTTTTAATGCTGGGGAGTAGTATATCTGTTGTACCTGGAGCAGGAGTTAATCCAGGAGTTAATGATTTTCCATTCTTTCTACCTGATGGTAGGGCTCCTGTAAGCATTCCAAAACCCGCATGGTAGCTAATAGACCAATAACCTACTAAATACTTACCCCCTCTATAATTATCAATAGAATGGTAAATATCATAGCAAAAATCGATTAAATCTTGTGCAAGTTCTACAGCGCCATTTTCACCAGAACCAAATTTTGGAACCTGCTCGATTTTTTTTAGAACGGAAGCAGATCCATTTTCAAAATTATTCTCAATTGCATCCATTAATGTTGTAAAATCCAGCTCTTTCTTTTTATAGATAAGATCCCTTACTACTAATAAACTATCAACCACATCTGTTAGTGCTACAAGAGCAACACCAGACGTGTTATATACCGCACCTCCATTAACAAGATCTTTTCCCTTTTCTAAAGGGCCATCATAAAACCCAGATAATAGAGGAGTAGGATGAATATATTGATGGGTAAATCCTAAATAATTGTTAATTTCAATTGACTTTTCTGCTAAATATTTCAGCTGAGTTTTATAAGCATTAAGAAAATCTT
>JBHLPZ010000077.1:0-12834 GCA_048885325.1 Candidatus Odinarchaeota archaeon | reverse complement strand
TCTGCGACAATATTAATTACTGTAACTGATAGTACTCCACCTTTTGGAATTAATAGTGTTTATGATACTATTCCTAATATAACTATTTTAACTTACACTCGTACTCCACAAATTATAGGTACAGTAAAAGTATTCGATAATTCTCCAATAGCAAATGTAGAACTTTGGAACGTGGATCCCCTCTACGGTGAGAACATTGATGAAGGATTTACTATTGTAACCACTCATTATCCTAAATCTCCGTTAGGTATTTATGATTATAGTTATACAAGTGATATCGCAATTATGACTACTGCTTCACTTAAAGAGGGTAAACATACTCTTAATCTTCGAGTTTATGACGCTCAAGGCAATGTTGCAAATAAAAACTTTAACGTTACCGTATTTCAACTATTAAGTCTAAAACTCAGTGGTGAATTTGACTATCTCGAAAAAGAAAAAGTAAAGGTATCTATCGTTGCTAAATTGTTAGATACAGAAACTAATATGGAAGTGAATCCAATATGGATTACAGATATGGGTGTAGTAGTGGATATAATAATATGGGATCCAGAAGGTAATGTAGTTCAATTACCGCTAGGTACCACGCAAATGACCTATATATCTGGAGGTACGTTTCAATGGGAAGCTCACGGCACTATAAGTGATTTAAAAAATCTGTTTAAAAAAGGCGTCTATATGGTTAGTGCCGATGTTAAGTTATATGGAAGCGAGGATCCTTATTATTATCATTATCTTGTCAATGAAGATGTGATTCAATTCCACGTGGACCCACCAAGTGAACAAGAACCTAATTTTTGGATTCCTTTGACTTTAGTGGGCTTTACGGGATTGATAATACTAAATTTTGCTATCACTTTCTTTTATAAGAGGAGATATCGGCGAACTAAATGAAATTAAACTTCTAAAAATTAATTGATTATTTTTTTTTTTAATATTGGTTTTAATATATTACAAGCAAAATTACATTATTTTATAAAAAGTAAAAAATGTTAGTATAAAAATATATTAAAATAAAAATAGAAAAGCTTTATATTTAAAGAAATCAATAAATTAATACAAGGGGAATGAAATAGGTGAAAAAATTAGTAACTACTAGTGCCTTGCTGGGATGCTGGTAGCATTTTTACAGGTATTTCATATCTCCCTTATTTATAATAAAACTTTTTATTTTTAAACTTGTTGATTTTCATTTATAAAATTGTCGATTATCTAGGTTATATAAATAAATCTTTAACTAAAGATTATTGATAAAAAAAAAATGAATAAAAAAAAATTTAAAACCAAAACAACGTATTTAAGAACTTACTTGGATGTTCATTAATTCTTCTGCGTCAATAACCTTCTTATAGAGGGCATCTAAGAATCCATCAAAATTCTTTTTAATAAATTTAACTTTTAACATATCGCTCAATAAATGCGGGATATTCTTTTGATTCTCATAGATTGAAACGATATTTATCTTACTTTCTTCATTTAACTGAAATATAGTATTCCATTCCTCTTTCACTCGGTTAGAGTTAAGAGAATTCTCTGAAAAAAATAAAATATATATTTTACTTATATTCATAGAACTTTGTGTATCACTAATTATACCACCACTATTATCAATGTTCCAGAAAAAAACTTTATTAATTTTAGGATAAGCTTCCAAATGATTAACAATTTCGGGGATTTGGTAATATTCAGTATCATCCACATCGTAACTTAAGTAGACGTTAAAACTCTTAGAAAAAAACTTAAGAATGTCATATAAGTTGAAAAAATAAGTGTACAAATCATCTGGGGTTTCAACTTTTTTTTTAAGATAAGCTTTAAAGGTTGTTAATTTATCAAGATTGTTTCCAAGAGCCTCCTTATCATTGAAGATATTTGAAAATATATTATGCCAATTATCATCTTTAGAAATAATTGAAAAGTAATGATTAAGTTCTAATGCTTCTTTAAATTGAGATTTTAATTGAGAGGATTCTCCTGATATTGTCTCAATTTTATTTTCAATATAAAATCGGATATCATTAGGTAAACCCTTTTCCCACCAATTATCCTTATAATATTCTTCAAGTTTTTCTATAAGGAAATCACTTAGATCCTCTTTAAATTTATTTAAATCCTTTTTAGCAGCAGAAATTTGCCTTGTTATATATTTTATTCTATTTTTCTGATCTTTATCTATGCTTATATTTTGAATAATTGGTAAGGATCGTAATGATTTTGGTAGTATTCTTAACTTATTCCCTTTCAAGTCAATTTCTTGTAGAAATTTTAGTTTATCCATAGATTTTGGAAGAGATATTAGTTGGTTTCCCTTTAAACATAATGATTCTAAAGTTTTTAAGTTACAAATTGATTCTGGAAGAATCGCTAAATAATTATGATCTAAATATAAATATTTTAGAGAAGGAAGATTCCCTATTGATTCTGGAAGATATGTCAATTTATTCGATGTTAGATCTAATTCTTGCAACAATTCAAGTTTATCTATTGATTCTGGAAGAAAAGTTAAATAATTTGAGCCTAAACACAGAACCTCCAGAGATTTTAAATATGAAATTGATAGAGGAATAACATTTAATTGATTATTATCTAAATATAAGTATTTAAGCGTAAATAAATTATCTATTGATTCAGGGAGCAAATAGAGCTGATTATATCTTAGATCTAGTTCTTCTAGTGAATTAAGATTGCCGATTGAATCTGGAAGCAAAGATATATAATTGTGTCTCAAATCCAGTTTTTGAAGCGATTTAAGATTTTCTATGGATTTTGGCAATTTTTTTAATTGATTTTTTAATAAACATAAATCTCGAAGCGAGGAAAGATAACATATTGATTCTGGAAATATTGATAATTGATTATAACTTAAATTCAATTTTTGAAGAAATGAGAGAAATTTAAAAGATTCAGGGAGTGTTTGTAGCCCATTATTAATTAAAGAAAGTTCTTTTAGTAATGATAATTCGCCGAAAGAATCAGGTAAACTAGTCAACCTATTGCCATCTAAAATTAATTTTTGAAGTGATTTTAATTTCATTATAGAATCGGGAAGACTGATTAGTTCATTACTCGTTAAATCTAACTCCTTTAACTTCTTAAGTCCTGTTACTGGTTCAGGAAAGGTATACAACTTATTTCCTGTTAAAGTTAGTCTTTGAAGCGATTTAAGTTTTGATATTGATTCTGGAAGGACTCTTAAGCTATTATTTCCTAAATCTAGAGCTTGAAGCGATTTAAGATTTCCTATTGACTCTGGAACAGTTGTCAATTCATTTCCCTCTAGATATAGTTCTTTAAGAGATTTAAGAGATGTTATACAATCAGGAAAAGTAGCTAAGCAGTTAAAAAGTCCTAATCCTATTATATTATCACCACGGAACACAAAACCTAAAGAATTTCGTTTAATCTGTTCAATCTGCGGAATAGATTTACCAATTATATTTTCCAAATCATATAGAACTTTCCAGTCTCCACTTTTTAGTGTTTTTACCTCATTCATAAACATTAACTTTTAGATTTCAACTTCCCTGTATATGTTTATTTATTTCAATCTTTTATATATGTTTTATTAATTTCAAAAATGAGAGAATTTATGAACTTTTACTAGTTTTTCAAATCTACCGTTTAAATTTTATATAATTTTCAATAGAAATTATTGGCTCTAATTTGGGTGGTGAACCTTTTCTATTTTTTACCCAAATTAACTCTTTTTTAATAATAGACTTAAACTTTTTCTTTAGTTGGATCTTGGTAATTCTTAAACATATCAATGTTTTTTTATAAAACTTTATAGCTTGTTCTTTCATATTCAACTTAGCTAAAACCCTTGATAAATTCCAAAAATATAAGAAATCATCTCTATAAAGCTTTACGGCCCTAAAAAATTTATTATAAGCCAATTTATAATTTTCTTTATAAAAAGCTTTAATTCCCACATAAAAATAATCTATAGATTTTTGTTCAATAATTTTCGAACTAAAAAAGTTGAGTTCAGTGTGTTCTACCTCATTAAATAATTTATGTAATTTATTTTTGATATTCTCTTTTTCATCGATATTATACAATAATTTTCTAACAAGATTTCTTGCAAAGGATTCAATTGATCTAAGTACTAACCTTTGAGATCCAGGGCTCAAGGGTACTTTTTTAAGTAAATGACACAAAATATCTGGAAAATTAAACTTAATTAATAAATCTATAATTTCATGAAACTGTTTAAATTTAGTTTTAGAGAGATAATTTGCATCTTCAATAGATACAAGTAATATCTTAGCAAATTGAGGCCGCTTTATTAACGATTCAATAATTAGCTCAAAAAATATCTCAATACTCTCTCTTTTTTTGAATTCAAGCATTTTAACTAAAAATAATGCTAATAGATTTTCATGCTCTTTAACCAAAAAGGAATCAGAAAAATCAATATAATTTTCTGATAACAATTTTTTACGAATATGTGTTAAGATTTGAAAAACCTCAAAATTCTCCTTGCTTAAAGGTTTATAGCATTCAAATCTTATTGTCGGAATTGATTCATAATTAATAAATTTCCTTGTATTGATATTTATGTATCCTATACTTTCTAAAACTTCAACCAATAAGAAAGGGGGAAAACAAAATTTATGTTGTAATCCTTTATGGGGTGCTCCGAAAATCCAATCTAATATTTGTTTCTTGAATTCATCGTCAGAATTTGAATAAAGTTGACATGCTTTGCTAAGATCAGGGATTTCTATGATTCCTTTTCCATTAGGTTTTAAAACTCGAAAAAATTCACTTAGAGCATAAATAGCTTCAAAGTAAGTGAGATGTTCAATAACGTGTATTGCCTTTATCTCATCACTTTTATTATCCTCAAATTCAAGATTTAAAGCAGACATTACTTTATCTGCTATTAAGGTTTCATATAAATCAATATTACAATATCCTGGCTCAAATTTTTTTCCACAGCCTATATTCAACTTCATTTTTCTCAATAAAATTTTCTTTAAATAAATTTAATTCTCTATTAACATGTGTCTTATCTAAAAGCCAACCCTAAAGGGTCTCATTTAAATTTCTTATCTTTTTCTTTTAAAATCCTTTCTTTTTACAGTAGAATAAAGAGCACCCTGAGGGTAAGTGTTTCTAGTAAGTACTATACCCAAAACTATCGCTATTACTCCAGTAGCAACAATAGCTATAATAAATAACACTAAGTACAATGTTGGATGCTTGGTATTATCAAATATAAGTATCTTATTTATCTCCTTTTTATTCAATCCTAATTCTTTTCCTAATTTGTACAATTGAAAAATTTCTTTAAACATCTTTGGGATTACACCTCTGTTTTTAAATTTGATATAAAGTTTTATATATATTTTTTAATTTTGATATTCTTGAATCCAATTTTCCTCTTATTGGCAAATTTTTAATGTTAAACAACTTATTTTCAATTGCTCTTAAACAATAGGTTGAACTACTATGTTGCATAGCATACATTGTACCTAAACAACCCCCTTTACAATTTTTGACAAGATCACATCTGATGCATTTAATATCTATTTTTTTCTTTTTTAATCTTAAGCCTTTTAAGATATCCTTTAGGTTCTTCTCCCTAATATTTCCTTCAATAAATTCATCTGGTAATGTTAAACATCCTTTTATATTTCCATTACTTTGAATGCCTAACACAGATATTCCTGCTTGGCACCCAATCCATGGAGTTAAACCTAAATTTGGAATAAGTCTTGAAAAGTGTCCCATACAATGAGCCCCAATTAGAGGAAGCCTTTTATAAGAATACTTTTTAATATTAACAGCAATAAATAAAGCTAATGTATAAAACTGTTCTTCTGATATAACTAATTCTCTCGGAAACCGCCCAATTGGAACGGCCATTTGGATTTGCCAAGCAATATTTTGATCTAAGAGAATGCTTTTTATGATATTCAATTCCTTAAAATTTATTTTGCTTACTGTTGTTATAACACTTATTGGTAGCCTATTCTTTTTCAATAGATTAATTGCATCAATAGTCTTTTGAAAAGCTCCTTTTATTCCTCTGAGATAATCATGAGTTTCGTGCGTTCCACCATCCAAACTTAGACATACACAATCAATATCTAATGTTTTTAGTTTTTCGATGTGTTTCTTTAAATTTAACCCGTTTGTAATAATAGATAATTCTAAATTATTATCTTTAACCTCTTTAGCAAGCTCATACCAATCATTCCGAATTAATGGTTCTCCACCCATTAACGCTATACCCTTATAACCACATTTCTTCAATTCTTTTATTAATTCCAAAGCTTCCTCGGTATTCAATTCATCTGAGCGAGTCTCTCCAGCAGAAGAACCACAATGAATGCATCTGCTATTACACTTTAAAGTTATTTCCCATACAGCAATAGATGGTTTAATTTTATTGTAAAATAACGTGCTAATATTGGTCATCGTTAAAACAATATCGAAGTTAAAATAGAAATTGAATTCTAACTAATAAAGAAGAAATTTTATTAATAAAGCTTTTAGGTGCACTTTTGGAACAAAAAAATTATATAAAAAAAAATAAAAAATTAAAGTTTAGTTCCGGTTATTCAATTCCAATTCGACTAGTTAATTTAACAATTAGAAATATTACAAATGCAACAATAACGAAAGTTATTAGATCTCCTATAAATGGTCCTATTCTGAATACTCCAAGTACAAATTCTTCCCAATTAACTCCTGGAAGAATTAATGTAATTATAGGCATTACAAGATTGTCAACCAATGATTTAACTAATGCACCAAGATAAATTCCCATAATAAAAGCAACTGCAAGCCCCATAACCTTATATTTTGAAAGAAATTGTTTAAATTCATCTAATAAATTCTTAGGTTTTGGTGGAGGAGGTGGAGGAGGTCCTGGGGTTAATAATTCTCTTATTTGCTTTAACTCATCCAACATTTCTTTTTCTTTTGACATATTTATAACCTTTTCTTTAAAATTCTTTTCTATTTAAATTTTATAATTCAAGTTAAAATTTTTAGATAAGATTTTGTAGAAAATATTTAAAATTTTTTTGTATAAATTATTAAGAAAGCCAAAAGTATTAAAAATAATGAAAACCCCATCAGTCTTAACAAAAAGAAAAATTCTTCTTGACCTTAATATATACCCCAAATCCATACAAATAATTTCTTTTGAATTAAAACCTTGATAAATAAGAATAACAAACGGAGTAAATAGAGTGATTAGTAATATAAAAATCAAAATTTATGCAATTATAGGATATTTTTTTTCTTGCTCATAAGAGTCTTCGCCTGCTTTTCCAAAATTTATTAAAAAATTTTCCTATTACATGATTTTTTCTTTCTTTTTTGAAATCATTGATTCGAACTGTTGAATACCTGGCTCCTGTAGGATATGTGTTTTTACCCACATAACTTAGCAATGTAAACGCTATAACCATACTAAGAATAAGGCCAAGAAAAAGAATTAAGAATAATAACAAAGTATTTACTTTAGGTCGTTTAGTATCGTCAAATAACAAAATTTTATTTAAATCTTTTTTAGATAATCCCAATTCCCTTCCTATTCTGTATAATCTAATAATGTCACTAATCATTTTTAATCTTCCATCCATATTATTAATTTATATTTATTTTTACGCATGATTTTATAACAAATTTACCTAATTAACAATTATTAAGAATCATTCACGTGTTGTATTGAATTTTAACTTGATATTAAAACAGTTGGACTCTTTTTTTCTGAATAAAAAAGATTCTACGTTAACTTATAAACTTTAATGATGATTAAAAAGAATTTCAAAAATTCTCAACTAGAAAAAAAGCAAATAGTATTTCTTATCCTAAAATTAAACGAATTATGGGAAAAAACAATATATCAATAGAAAATAATACTATAATTAATGTAACAATTATAAAGAGGACTAAAGCAAAATAGAAGAAATTGCTTCTACCATATCCCATCGGGGCTAAACTTACATTTAATAGTAGATATGAAACAAAAAATACTCCTATATATCCAAATCCAGGGATATGATATGACCAAAAATCAGCTTTAGTCAAACCCATTATAGGTATATTAGAAAAAAATAGAAAACTGTATTCAATACTCACCATTAAAACAACCGAACCTAAAATTATAAGAAAACTAAATATAAAGACTTGCTCTCCAAATTTAACAAGACTTAGTTTATTCTTTTTTAATTCAAAACCTCTTATCAAGATGAAAATCAGTAATATGAGAATTGCGAGAAATATTAAATAGAATGTTAGACCCATCGGTATTAATAAAAAGAAAAATTCTCCTTGACCATAACATAAACCCCAAATCCATACAAATGATAGGGCTTCCTTTGAAACAACTCCGCGCTCAACAGGCATAGCAAATGGAAGAAATAAAGTGATTAATAATATAAAACCCAAAATTAATGCAAATGTAGGATACTTGTTTTTCTTCTTATTTATAAGAGCAATCAACTTCTATTACTTAATCTTGTAAAAAATTTTTCTATTATATTTTTTCTTTCTTTTTTGAAATCCTTGATTTGAATTGTTGAATACTCAGCTCCTTTAGGATAAGTATTTCTAGCCACGGAACTCAACAATGTAAAGGTTGAAACTATACTAACAATGAGGATGAGAAAAAGAATTAAGAATAATAGCAATGTATATACTCTAGGTCGTTTTGTATTATCAAATAACAAAAACATATTTAAATCTTTTTTAGTTAATCCCAATTCTTTACCTAATTTATATAATCTAATAATATCACCAATCATTTTTTCATCTTCCTCTTTATTATAACAATTGGACGTTTTTGTCCTAAATAATAAAGATACTACGTTAATTTTTAAACTTTGATGACTATTAAAAAGAATCTCATTAATTTTTAACTAAAAAAGTAAACAGTCAAAAATTATTTAATTCAAAAATAATTTTAATTATTTATGAGTAATGCTGGTTTTAATCAGTTTAGGGGAGACGTAAATACTGAAAATGTAAAATATATTGCAGATCCTCAACTAAGAAATATTGTCAATGTATCTATTGCTTTAGGGCGTCCTTTATTAGTAAAAGGAGAACCGGGGACCGGTAAAACGTTATTGGCTCATGCGATTGCGACAGCTCTTGGAAAAAGGTTAATTATTTGGAATATAAAATCTACAACAGAAGCGATAGATGGATGTTACATGTACGATACGGTACAAAGACTGAATGATAGTCGATTTGGTTGCGATGAGAGAAATGTTGATAATATTCATGATTATATTATGTTAGGTCCCTTAGGAGAATCTTTTGTATCTGATGAGCAAGTTGTTTTATTAATTGATGAAATTGACAAGGCAGATATTGAATTTCCTAATGATTTATTACAAGAATTAGACGTTATGGAATTTTATATTAAAGAAACAAAGGAATTTGTGAAGGCTAAACATAGACCTATTGTAGTAATAACTTCAAATAATGAAAAAGAGCTTCCTGACGCATTTCTGCGCAGATGTATTTTCCATTGGATTGAATTTCCTTCAAAAGAATTTATGGCGGATATTTGTCAACTTCATTATCCTAATTTAAAAGAGAATTTATTAAGCCAATGTCTTAAGCATTTTTATGCTTTAAGAGCTATTACCAAACTAAGAAAAATGCCATCAACATCTGAACTTCTTGATTGGATAGGAGTTTTACTTAAAAGTGGGATATCTATCGAAGAATTGAAAAAGGGAATGCCATTTCTAGGAGTTTTAATCAAGAAAGAAAAAGATATGGATATGGTTTTAGAAAAAATTAAATTCCCAACATAACCTTTTGAAGACTTACTGTTCCCTAAAAAGGCGTTAATTGAAGAGTTCTCTCCTTCTAGAGCATATTATTTGTAAACATTTACAAAAAATTAGAAAAAAGATTTAAATAGCAACTTTGAATTTATATCAACTTAAGTAAAATAGATGATATTACAAGAGAATAAAAAAATAAAGAAAACTTTTACATAATAAAAGATTTTGACGTGGATTTAAAGAAATATATCGCTGGGATATAACATTCAATCTTCCACTCTTTAAATATTCCCTTGGTAATACCGTCTTATTTTACTTAACTTTAACATTAAATTTGGACTTATAATAAGTTTGGACTTATAATAGTTCTCTAATTTTTAAAGTGAAATATAAGAGTCCTAAATCTAAAAAAAGATCATATTTATATTCCTAAATGATAAAATAAAAATCATCTAAGGTGAAGCCATCTCATGAATACAGAATCTAAGAGAATAAGGTACCTTTTCCTTGATAATATAAAAGTCCTCTTTACTATAATAGTGATTTTTTGGCATACGATGGTCACTTATTTTGAGGTAGGATGGTGGTACTATAAAGAATCTAATCCAGTTGATCCTTTCAGTGAAATTTTCTTTCTACTTGTAGCTTCAATTGGAGGTGTGTTTCAAACTTCCCTATTAGGATTATTCTTTTTATTAGGGGGTTATTTTACTCCAAAAAGTTATGATCGAAAAGGTGTTCGTAGCTTCTGGAAAGATCGACTTATTCGCCTCGGTATACCACTCTTTTTATATATCTTAGTAATTAATCCTATCATGATTTATATATTATCCAAATTAGGAATTCCTCCATGGAGTACCAAACCAATGTTACAAGGGACTTTTTTAGATTATTATTTCAGCAGCTTTTTATCTTGGGAAGATTTCATTAACTTTATATCATTTGGGGGACCTATGTGGTTTCTCAGGGTTTTACTAATCTTTACTGCGGTTTATACTTTATGGCGTCAAATAGCCAAGTTAAACTCAGTACAACGAAAAATCCCAAAGGAATGTTCCATCCCAAGATATCCTTATTTACTTCTTTTAGCTATTGGTTTAGGATGCCTTACTTTTTTAGTACGTATAATCTTTCCTATAGATGTACGCCCGCTGGAAATACCATGGGGTCAACTCATTCAGTATCTAACGATGTTCAGTATTGGTGTTATCTGTATTAGGTATCTTTGGTTCGAAAGGATGACTAAAAAACATGTTAAAATCTGGTTAATTACAATAATAATTTCATTTGTAGTAATTTATATCGATTTTTTTTTAGCTATAGCGAAAGGTGTAGATATTATAGACTTTACAGGAGGAGCCAATTTGCATGCTTTTCTTTTCGCCTTGGTAGACAATGTCATTTGTATGGGAGTTATTTTTGTCTTGATCAAGGTTTTTTACACAAAATTCAACAAACAAGGACCTATATTACGAAACCTATCCACTAGCGCATATCATATGTATCTTCTTCATCCACTTATCCTTGTGATTATATCCCTTGGATTTGCATCCTTAAATCTTTATCCTATTATGAAACTAGCCATTGTTTTTCCTTTAACTGTCCTACTTTGCTATCTAATAAGCCATTATGTCCTCGAAAAAATTAATTTGAAAAAACGCATAAGAACTTCAAATTCCATTGGAATCAGAGTCTGATTTCAATGAAAATTCAATGGAAAAACTAAACAGTTTCCAATAGTTTAAAAAATTAAAAAAAGAAGGGTGGTTATGCATTTACCAAAAACCATGATATAATTATGACGAGAATTATCCCGGGAAATAAACCAAATAAAATAAATACTAGATTATAAGTTCTATTATCTCGCTCTTGTTTTATTCTCTTTACGTGATCAATAATTTCAATATTAATATTACTCGAACCGCAGTCGGGACATTGACTTATTGATAAGTCATCTTTCATAATAAGACTATGTTTACAGTCTTTACAATGTATTATCATTGAAAACGAATTAAGATTTTATTGTATATATGATTTTTGCATTGCAATTCTTATTAGATATGTAATGTTTTATTTTCTACAGCATTTATCTATATATAGTCAAGATTTTTTAGAGATCAATCCTAGTGATCCAATTGGTGTTAATCTAATTGGAGATGCTGGAGGTGATGGATAGCATGATAGTTGATGATTATGATATAGTGATTATTGGATCAGGATTAGGTGGATTAACTGCAGCAAGTCTCCTCTCCCGTAAGGGATTTAAAATCCTTGTGGTGGAGAGTAGAAATCGTATTGGAGGGAGATTTTCCACTTTTGAGTATAAAGGTTTCAAATTACCCTCTGGTGCGATTCTTATCCCAGATGGTTGGGTGGTAAAATTGCTTGAGGAAATGGGAATCAGGACTGACAATTTAAGACCAATAACACGAGTTTATTATAGAATTGACGGTGAAAGATATGAAATCCCTCCTGAAATAGGAGTGCCAAAAGCGCTTGATATAATAGATAAGCTTGAAAGAAAAGACGCTGAAAATAAGAAGCGTCCAATGAAGCCTGTCGAATTAAGTAAGATTATGCGGGGTTATTATAAAAAATTGCGAGGAATAAATCAAGAAGAAATTATAACTGTTCGAGATTGGCTTCTCCAATATACTGAGAATGAAAAAGTGCACGATGCTTTTGATACTCTCTGTACAGGATTGATGATGGCTCATTCTTGGGAGCTGCCTATTTCAAAATTTTTCCATTTCCAAGAAATGACTAAATTTTATATATCACCTGACGGAAACCTCAGCATAGCAGAAGAACTAGCTGGAGTAGTTGAGAAAACCGGTGCTGTATGGACTAATTCCCCTGCGAGGAGAATAATTATCAAAGAGGGAAAAGCTACAAGTGTAATAGTTGAAAAGGCAGGAAAACAAATTGAAATAAAATGTAAAATGGTTATTAGTAATACAGGGGCTAAATCGACGGTAAGTTTAGCAGGAGAGGAAAATTTTGATAATGAATATCTTGAAAAGATGCGTATAAAACTCCGACCAAGCCCATGTTTACTGGTTCTAGTCGC
>JBHLPZ010000076.1:0-12989 GCA_048885325.1 Candidatus Odinarchaeota archaeon | reverse complement strand
TTTTTAAGTCTTGAAGGAACTAAGAGAGATTAAATAAAAAGATAAAGGAAAAGCTTCAATCTCTAATTTTTTACCCCAACGGTAAAAAAATAATTGGATTATATATACGAGGTATATATAAAATAAACGCAGATGGAGGGACTCGAACCCTCGTGCGCTTACGCGCACCGGCTCTCTTGGTTGCTTATCCACTCGAGGCCGGCGTCTTACCAGCTAGGCTACATCTGCTTAATTGAATTAAAGGCCTGATTGAATAAGTGTAGTTATTATATCTATGAAGAACTAATGACAATAAATATAAAATGTTTTCCAATAAGGATTATTTTAAAGTAAGTAGAAGATTATCTTTATCAATTAAATTAATTTTAAGATTAAACATTCAGAATTAAAAAAATTAAGATTTTGGAACATAAATTTTCAATTTTAAAGAAGGATCGTATAGTTCTATTAAGCCCTCCTCTTGATATTGCTTCAATAGCAATTTAGCTGTAGATAATCTAATATCATATCTTAATGCTATATCTGAAGCTAAAATTGTCTTTTTTTTTGCAATTGATTTCCTTATTTCTTTTTCTAATGAGCTAGGTATGAAAGCATCTCTCTCAAGAACATCAATTTGTTTAGTTCTTCCGTACTTTCTTCTTAAATTTAAGGTAGCTTTTCTTACTAGTGTTTTTTCTTCTTTTTCAGACAATTATTACCACACAATAATTTCTATCTTAAGAAAACAAACCTGATTAGGATATGAAATATTTAAAATTTAATAAAATTTTTGTTTTAATATTGAAGTTTTAGTTTTTTTCATTTCAAAACATTATTCTGAAGAGTTATTCAAATTTGAAAGAAAAATTCTATTTTGATATAAAAACAAAGAGACCTGAAGAGCTTTTTGAGAATATTAGGGATTATTTCAACCCAGAATATATTAAAAAGTATGCAAAGTCAAAGAATATGAGGCGAATTCAGGAGAAAATAACGTTTAGGGCATTAGAATTATTAGAAACAAGATCATCAAAAATTAGAATTCTAGATGCAGGTTGTGGTCCTGGTTTTGCTGCTTTGTATTTAAAAGAAATAGGTTTTGATGTTATAGCCCTTGATGTTATTTCAGAGTTCTTAAAATACTATAATCTTATTGAAATCAATCCTTTAGTGGCAGATATGTGTTTTCTTCCTTTTAAGCCTAATACTTTCGATGCTATCGTTTCAATATCTGCATTACAATGGATATTTCGAGATAATTACAACAAAAAAATGGAATATTTGCTGATTAAACTCACCAAGTCATTTTATAAAACTTTAAAAAGCAATGGCAAAGTAGTTATTCAATTTTATCCAAAAAATAATGAAATTATGGAAAAGATTGGAAACTTGTTTGTCTCTAACACTAATTTTAAAGGTAATTTCATAATTGATAATCCAAACAATGCAAAAAAAAGGAAAATCTTTCTTTTATTAAAAAAGGAATAGAATTACATCTAAATTATCATTTTGTAATCAAAAATGATTAAAAGGAATTTATTTTAAAAAATTATATTATACAAATTACATTTAATTTGTACCCTCTAAATATTAATTTCTTTAGTTTTGTTTGACCTAAAACACCTATTTTTCGTACAAATTTCATATATATATCTTTTGTATGATAAAAAGTTAAATACGAAAATTGGTATTAATAAAGTTAAAAAATCTAAATTATAAGAATAATTAGAAAAAATTTTGGTAATGAACAGATGAATACTAAAAGAAAACGAAAATCTATATACTCGCTTGGAATTTTATTAATTCTTTTAACACCAGTTTTCATTGGTACATTCCTATCGAATACAACTAATGTTAAGGAAAGTATGGATTCAAATACAGATGATAACGTCAGTAGGGGTGATGATTTTAGAGGGGACTTTTTTTCTCCGAAAACTTCTGATGTTATTCATCAAAATGATAAGTATAATTTGGATTTATGGTGGAATAAAACCTTCCGATTTCGTATTGGTTTTATCTTAGAAGAAGAAGATAATGTTGATAGATATCAGCCAATTGATATATATTTCACTTTTCGAGAAAATGAACATTATGAAAACACTGAAAGATTAGTAACATTTAATGCTACGGGGAATGATGAATGGAGCAATCCTATTCCAATGCAAATGTGGAATATTACAAAATATGATGCATATTTCATAAAATCATGCACGATAACCTTTATTGCTGATGTTCCCGCAGGAACAAATAAAACATATTTTCTATATTATAATGAAAATTCTGAGGGTATTAATCTGATAGATTATAATACTGGTTTTTCTAGTTTATTAGCAGGGGGTATTCTCACAGTAACCGTTGGTACTGATTATGAATTGGAACTTGAACAAGGATTATCAGTAACGAAATGTGAGAGGTTAGGATACAATTTTCATTTAAATAAGTCATTATCGCCAGAAAAACAATTAACTGATCCAAGTCTGAAATTCTTAGCCCATTTTGAAAATTCTGTTTCTGATTCGACTGGTAATGAGCCTGATGGCGCAATAAACGGAGACCCACAATATGTAAACGGAAGAGTACAATATGGTATCGACTTTGATGGAAATGATTTTGTAAGCTATGCCAATGGATTACAAGATGTTGGGGATCCATTTAACGATTTAAGTAACGAATTTACGGCATGTGCATGGATAAATCCAAGTTCGATTTCTGGTGGAGCAACTAATCATCAAACAGAGAATGTATTTCTTGCTAAAGCAAGCGATCCTTATAATGATAATTTCGAAATAGGTGTTAATAACGAGGGAAATATTCACGTCTATCTTGATACCGAAACTGATGATAGATATGCTGATTTCGGACCTGCAGGTAAAATTACCACTACAGGTGGCTGGTACTTTATCGCAATACGATATCGAAATGGTCTGGTCGAAGTTTTTATTCGAGATACATGGTATCCTGATTCAACTACTTGGGCAGGAGCAACGGATATAGATCAAGCAAACGGAAGCCCCTTCACTATTGGAGCTTCAGAGCATATAGATCAATACTTTAAGGGAATTATTGATGAAGTGGCAGTATACAATACATTTTTAACTGATCAAGAGGTTGAAGATTATAAATTTGGTTCCATGCCTTCAACAATTCAATCTATTACTGAAGTAGAAAACGGTGATGTCTTTTCTAAATATTTAGTTGATTGGACAACTACTTTTGATATGCATGTACAGGATACTTGTACGTTTTATTATGATTATAATCTTTGGAGCGTTAATCGTAGTATATACTTTGATAATGAATTCAATTCAACAATAGATAGAATGTTCGTACTAAACACTTATTATGACCTTACAGGATTAAATGATCATAATAAATTTTTGTATATATACGATGGAACTTTACAAAAAGACATTACAACTGCTGGTTTTGTTGCTGAAAATTATACCATTATTCATAATGGCCCAGATCCCTCAAAAGATGCTCTAGGAATTTTTATCGAAGGTTATGAACTATCTGATCCTGATCACACAAATATCACTTATTTAAAAGGAGATGTTATTTATAATGGTGGCATAGTAGAATTTGTTCCAGGATCGATTAATGATTTAGATAATAGTGTAGGCGGTGAAGATTATAAGCTATACGTTTATTTCTGGGAATTAGTAGATGGCGTAAATGAAACTGGAACTTTAGATAATACTGGCATGATTCAGTATTTTGATGATATGCTTTCCACTTTAAGAGAGTCTTTAAATGTTTATCTTTATAGACAAGATAGTTTTTTCTACACTTTGGAGGTAAATGTAACGGATATTGATGATAGATTAGTACCTGAAACAACAATTACAGTTTGGAATGCTTCAAATCCGACGATTTCTTGGTCTCAAGAAACTGACGAGTTTGGTCTAACTGTTTTTGACCGTTTATCAAATGGAACATACATCGTAAATGCTTCTTATACAAGATATAGTCAAACTTTAACAATAACAAACCCACAAACCATAGAACTTAATGATACAACAGTGGATATATTTGGAGTTTATAAATTAGAATTTACAAATGTAGATTTGACATCTTTAAATTTATCATTTCATAGAGTTGATTCTGGTTTATTTCAAGAATATGTTATAGGAGCAAATATTACATTTATTATTGATGATGGATCTGGACCAACATTATTAGGCTCTGAATATACTGATTCTTTAGGAAATCTTATATTTCATTGGAATAATATCACCAGTTCTGGTAATATCAGTTTAACAGTAACATGGCATGGCACTCGGTATATGAATTTAGTTTGCGCTGATGATTTAGATCCAACTCCAAATGACGGAATAATCGCTGTATTATTTGATCAATATCTCGAAACAATAGTTAATGTAACTACGGGAGATACTTTCAAATCATTTCTCTATTTAAATGCTTCTGGTACTGATGCTGTAATCGTTGGTGATACTTTTAATATTTGGGTAAATTATACATACACTCAAAATGGTTTACCAGTATACGGTAAACCAATAACTAATGGTATAGTGAATTATAACCTTTGGATAGGAATTACTAAGATTAATACAGCTACTTTGTCATTTAATGAGACTGGAAATGGTGTATATAGCCTGCTAGTTGATACCTCTAATCCCATTGAACCAGGGGGTACCAGTTGGGTAGCAGGTGTGACTTATAAAATGGAAATAATTGCTTCAAAGCCAGGTTATATTACTAATATTACTTCGCCAACTTTCACACTTTTAGACAGACCTTCCAGTCTAACTCCTAATGCTAGTCAAATTCAAGTTTATTGGAATGATCTCATTACATTAGATGTTCACTATTCTGATATATATGCTGACCCTGATCAGGATATAGATGGAGCTGATGTTGAATATTATGGTCTTGGAGTAAGCGGGGTCACAGGATCGCTCATTCCATATGGAACTGGAGGTTTATATAGATTGGAATTAAGTAGTTCACTATTTCCAGGTTTTGGTAACTATTTTATTCAAATATCTGCATCCAAACAGGACTATGAGACTAAATCGGTTATACTACCCCTAAGAATCTTTGAAATCAATACTCGATTGAATGGAACGGCAGCTTTAGTGGATACTTATGATGTATTTATTGGTACATCTAAGATATTTTTCTTTGAATATACTGTGGAACAAAGTGGAACTGGTTTGTCAAATATTGACGTCAAGGATTGTACATGGGAAAAGGAAATTAGTAAAGTTGTTGTTGACAATGGAATTGTTGAGTTAACTGAGTTGGGTAATGGGCGCTATGAACTTGATTTTAATACCGAAAATTTAGAAATAGCTAATTATACATTACGAGTTACTTTTAGCGAAACTAATTACGTAATAAGAGAAGCCATCATCTTTATTAAAATTATTCCAAGAGATTTTGAGATAGAATATGCAGATATAGTGTCAGTAGTATCGGGCAATGACTTAAGTTTTAAAATCTCACTAACTGATCCAATTGATGCTATACCTATTACTGGAGCAGAGGTTTATTTAATGGCAAGTGGAATAAGATATAATTTTACTGATAATGGAGATGGAACTTATACCGTTGTAGTTCCAGATGCAGCATTACCTGATGCATTTTTCACTACTGAACGATTATCAACCACTCTTAACATTAAGAAGGCAAATTATAGTGATACCTCTAGAGCTATATTTATTGATGTAAAAATGACCGAAATATTTCCTGGTTTCCCCATGTTTTACTTCTTGATGATTATAATCGGAGTTGTGGCTGTTGTAGGTAGTTTAGTTGCATATCGCGCTATTCAGAAGGCAAAGATTCCAACTTTCGTGAAACGAGCTAGAGAAATGAGAAGTGATATAAAAGCTAAGAAAACGATTTCTGAATCTCTTTTATATCCCTCCAAAGAAGAACATATAGTGAAAAAGGTAGGAGATAAATGGGAAGTGCTAGGATTATCACTAGGAGATATTTTAGGTGTTGAAAGAAAGAAGGGAAAACAACTCCCTGAGCCAAGTGAATTTGAAGGAGGTGGATTATAAATGCCAGTAGGATTAGTTGTGATGAAATGGGATGAAAGAGTAGGTACTGAAATTTTAGCCAAATATCCAGAAGAAATTAGCATTTCAGATAAAACTTTGATGCAAGTATATAGTACGCATGAATATAGCGGAGAATCAGGTATGATCAGTTTAATGGTAGGATCTCTTAATATAGCTTCATATTATACAGGTCCTGATAAGGGATATTATATGCTTCTATTATTAAATTTAGATGATGATCCTGATGCTTATGAAAGTGGATTAGTGGATATTTCCAGAATAATCTTGCAGAATCTTGACGAGAATGCTTATATTCGATTAATTCCTTCACTATTTCAAAGGTTATCTGTTTATCCTACGTTAAATGATGAGCAGCGTTTGGCAATTACATATCAAGATGAAATAAAGAGAATGATCATTAATCGCTTAAGAGAAGAAGGTGTTGTTTCTAAATCAGAACTCATGGTTTGGCTTAAAGATAAGTATAAACAGGGTTTTGTTGATTTAGAAGGAGTTTTAATCGAAATGATAAAACGCGATATTATAAAAGAAGCATCTGTAAAAGGAATGCCTTCAGAACTTATTTTCCTTACAAATGACATTTTAATGATGAGAGTACCTCCTGTACACCTTTTAAAGGACCCTGTTAGTAGAGGATTACCAGTTCAATTAGCAGAAGATTATCGTACCGAATCTAAAAGGTTTTTTCAAAACTATCGTCCTTCGGAACAAGACAATCTTACTATAATTGATGTTATAATAAATCCTCAAGTATATGAAACTCTCCGTTTATTAAGAACCGCAATAGTTACTCGAAATGATCTTGAAAAGCTTAAGAAAAAGGGTGTAGATGATGTTGATGAGGTATTAAAGATGCTTTGGGAGAGTAAAATGATTCAAGTTTTTCAAGATGAACGAAATAATGAATACTATGCTCTGCTTTCTGATTTTTATGTTGATCTTATTTTTCCTAAATATTTATTGAATATTATTAAAGAAGAGTATGAGAAAAAGTCAAAAGCTAACCAAGTATTAATTGAATATTTAAGTGTACTTGAAAATTCTTATTTAAACCTAAAGTCTGCAGCAAAATCAAAGGATTAACTTATTTTTATTTTTTTTTTTTTTATTTCTATTTTTATAGTCTAAATATTTAACATATTAACTATAAATTCTTTCAAGTTTTTTATTTAGATTTTTAATAAAAATATTATTTTTCTAAGGATTATTTCAATTACTACATTAAAAATTTAAAATTGTGATAAATTTGGATGAAAAAATTCCCCCAGAATTTGATGATTTTGATTTAGAAAATCTTTCCAAACCTAATGCTCTTCCAGAAGATATAGATTACGAGAATCATATTGTTGCTACTTATAGTGCAATGCTTCATAGAAAAATGGATGCGTTTTATATGATGCAAGCTGTTTGCATTGAACAATCAACCGGTACTTTTGTTCCTGTTCCTGCAGAAACTCCAGAGCAACGGAGAAAACATGTAGCAAAAGTGATTGGGTGGTGGAGAATTCCAGATTTTGAATATGAAGGCGCAGAAGAATTTTTTGGAAACCCTAAAATGCATCAATACGTTGTACAAATAGCATTTCCTTTAAACTTCAAACCCCAATTTCCTATGCTCTTTACAACTATATATGGAAATATTTCAATGGGCGGTCCATTAAAGATGATGGATGTTCGATTTCCAAAAGCATTTTTAAAGGAATTTAAGGGACCTAAATTTGGAGATGTGGGAATTAGGAATATTTTAGGAGTTAAAGAACGCCCACTACTAAATAACATGATTAAGCCTTGTGTATATTCTGATCCAAAAATAGGTGCAGAACTTGCATATCAAGCAGCAGTAGGTGGCTGTGATATCATAAAAGATGATGAATTAATCGCAGATGTGGAATTTAATCCCATTACCGAAAGGGTAACTGCTTTCATGGAAGCGCTAGATAGAGCAGATTCCGAAAAAGGTGAAAAGACTTTATACACGGTTAACATAACTGATAGAGTCGATAGAATGTTTGAGTTAGCAGATATTGTACAAGAACATGGAGCAAATGCTTTAATGGTTAATCATATTTCAACAGGATATTCTGCCATGAGGAAATTAGCTGAAGATCCTTCTGTTAAGGTACCTATTTTAGGACATATGGATCTTGCAGGAGCTCTTTATCAGGATCCTCTCAGTGGTATTTCAAGCCCTTTAATACTTGGTAAATTTGGAAGATTGGCCGGGTGTGATACAATAGTACATCCAGCACCATATGGTAAAGCACCTACGATGGCAGATAGGTTCAAGGAAACTGCTCGACAAATGGTTATGCCAATGGGTAATGCTCCACATATTAAAAGAACCTTACCAATGCCATCCGGCGGTATTACTCCTAGTTTAGTTGAAAAATGTGTTCAGGATTTAGGGACAAATATTATGATTGGTAGTGGTGGTGGAATTCATGCTCACCCTGATGGGCCCATTGCTGGGGCAAAAGCATTTAGACAAGCGATTGATGCAGTAATGAAAGGTATTTCTGTAAGAGACTATGGCAAAGAACATAAAGAATTGGGTACTGCATTAGGTTTGTTTGGTATTGGTAAAAAGACTGAATTTACGTCAGTATAATAAAAAATTCAAATTATAGTTATCTTTTATTTTTTTTTACTTATTCAAATCTCTCAACCAGATATCTCTTTAAAACCACCTTTATTTCGGGTTTAAAATCAGACTTTTTAATGTGATTAGCAATTTCATTTCCACATAAATCTAGAAATTCAAGATTAGGTAGATTTTGAATGGGATTTAGATTTCTCATATCTTTGAGTTTATTATTTGAAATTATTAAATGAGTTAATAATTTAAGATCTTTTAATTTATCAATATCCTCAATTTGATTATTTGATAGATCTAATTTTTTAAGATTTCTTAAAAGACTTAATCCTTCTATTTCAGATATACTTGAAATATTATTTTTCCATCCCCAAGGAGTTCCTTTAACTTCGTATTCTAAATAATCTGATAAATCTAATTCTTCTACTTGTAAACTTATTGGACTTATTTCAAAATATACATTAGGAAACTTCTCTGATAAATGTTTTACCGTTAAAAAATTAACAATTATTTCTGAAATATGACGATGGGAAATGCTTTCTAAGTTACTTGTTTTAAGTATCCTTTTTATACCTCTTTTAAACTTTTTATTTTCATATCTTCTCTCAATATTAAGGTATTTGACTTTTCTTATTTTTTTTAACTCTTCTATCAAAATGTTTTTAGATTCAATATCTTTAACTTTAGCTAAAGTTTCTATTAAAGCAACTAAACATTTATAGGAGGTTTCATGCTTTATTGCCCATTTTATGAGTGGTAAGATTCTCTCTTGATAATTTATGAAGATGTAATTAAGAGCAGAATTTCTTAACTCCGGACTTGTATCAGAGACCAATAAATTTTCAATCATTTTAAAGATTTTTTCATCCTTAGCTCTGATCCTATCTAATACTTCAATAGACTCTAATCTCAATTGATCCTCATCAGAATTTTCAATAATTGACAATAATAAATCAATTGAAGATTTTTTATCTAAGTCGTTATTATTTAGCTTCTCATAGATTTTTTGAGGCGTAAGATTCATATTTTAAATATTTGAAGTATAAATCGTATTAGTTTCAAATAATAAAAGATTTTAAAAAATAAAAGAATTAAGATAATCGTGTTTCAAGAATAGTTTTATTTTCAAATTGAAAATTAGCTTATTTCTGAATTAATTAAACTTTCTTCCTGGGACGTGATTAATTACATCTTTTACGGAAGCTTTTAATTTATTAAAAGGCCGTAAATTACCAGCAAAGGGTGTATCTATTCCATAATATAAATAGGGTTCAATCTTTTTCTCAACTAGTTCAATCTTCTTTAAATTTCCCTCAGACAAAATTGAGAGAAAATAATCGTGTTGATACTTTTTAAACGTTAGAAACCTGTAGTTTTGAAAACCTAACTTCACAGCTATCCATCTAGGGTAAGAGCCAGTATTACCTAACGTATTAGCTGCGATAGCTTCAATTTTAGCTGTTAATAAAGATTCCTTCATTTCAATTTCTTCAGTAGGGTTATCAAATTCCCCAGGCACATCCACACTGAGGTTTCCCTGCTCATCTAAAAGAAGAGATATTACTCCTATCGACATTGAAGATAACCCTAAATAATCAACTCTAATCCAATCTTCTACATAAGGGATCTCTTGATCTGTGAATACTTCTTGTAGACTTAAATATTCATTTAACATGAATTTAAGAAGTCCCTTGAATTTATGGTTGATATTCCGTTTTTCAAGTTTTGGTAAATTATTTACATCCTTTTCACGGACTAATTCATAATAATATTTTGCCATTTGTTCCAGGATCCATTTACCTTTTTTGTCAGGAAAGACTCCATATACAATATAGATTATATCATCCTTCACATAGAATTGACATTTTTCTTCGATGTTTTTTTCGTTAATAAGGAGCATTTTATCTAATTCTCCACCAAGAATACTTGTTGCAATGTAATCTAAGTTGTTTGTCAATTCTAAAAGATAATTATATCGATAATTATTATTAAATAAAGGGGTTCTTTCAACAGAGGTTATACCTAAAAATTTAACATATTCCTCTTCATTTTTTAAATGAATTATCTCATCTTCAACTGAAAATGAATCTATTTTTGTTTTAACCTTAACTTTTCCTTGAAATTTTGAAGTAACTGTTGAAGTTTTAGTCTCAAACTTTTTGGGTTTTGGCTTTACGTCTGCATCTGAATTATTTAGATATTTATATAATTCAGGAAGAAATTTCCTACATTTAGGGCAGAGTTGATCCTTAGGATAGGGTTTTACAATAATATATCCACAGTATTGACACTGTAATTCATCTGCTTTAAAGGGAAATAATGGGATTTTTAATCAACTCTGTTATAAGTAGTGGATTAGTGATAAAAATACAATTTTGATAATAAATATTGTGATCATTCAAAATAAAAAATTTTCTCTTGACCGAGATTATAAGTATTTCTTAGCAATTCCTCCGAAGGCAGCGAGAAATTTGTCATTCTGTTCTTCTATCCCTATTGTTAATCTGAGATAATTGTATAATCCAGGTTGACTAAAGTGGCGTACTAGGATTTTCATATCCTTCAAATCCCATAAAAATTTAAGGGTGGTTGATTTATCATCAAATTTTATAAATATAAAATTAGCATCTGAAGGAAGTACACTTATACCATTATATTTATTCAGTTCTTCAGTCAATCTCTTTCTTTCTGTAATAATTTCTTTATTTTGCTCAAAAATTTTCTTTCTATATTTTATACATAACAATGCTGTGATTTGTGCGAGATAACTCGTATTATAAGGTAATTTGACTCTATTCATCTCTTTAATTATTTTTGGGTCAGCTAAGGCATAGCCAATTCTCATTGCGGCAACAGAAAATGTTTTGGAGAAGGTTCTACACACTATTAAATTCTTCATACTTTTTAATAATGATAAACAAGTAAAATCAGAGAAATCAGCATAAGCTTCATCTACGACTACAATTCCAGGAAAATGTTCACATAATTTCATTATAGTTGAATTTTGAATTGATTTTCCATTAGGATTATTTGGTGAATTAATAAACATCAATTTTCCCTTCGCATTAAAAACAGATTCTGGTATATTGAAATCATCATTTAATTTTATTTCATTTATTTTGGCATCATAAAGATTAGCTAATACTTTATAAATTCCATAAGTTGGATAAAAGACAACAATTTCATCTCCAGGATTTATAAAAACCTTAAATATTATATCAAATATCTCATCTGAACCATTACCAATGAAAATGCTATTTCTATTCGTAAGAGTATCTTTATCTCTTAAAAGTTGGTTAAGAACAGCTTTTCTAACTTCAAGTGCTAGAGAATCAGGATACCTTCTTAGCACTTCACCATTTCCAATAGCATCTTTTATATCTTCCACAATTTCAGGAACAGGAGGGTATGGATTTTCATTAGTATTTAAGATAGTCCATCCATCTTCAGAGGGTTGTTCTACTGGTTCGTAAGGGCTATATTTCTTAAGACTAGTTTTAAATAAATCTTCTATATCCATAATTTATTACCTAGTTTGATTAAATAAATAACTGAATAATGCTTTAGTCAAGTAATTTAATAAATATGTTATTTCTTCATATATTTTATTTTTTTTTCCTTTTAATCTTTCTTTAATATATTTTTTATGCGCTTTAAAACCTTCAAGTTCAGCAATACTAATTGCTGATTTACTTAAGATTTCCAATCCCTCTTAAGTACATTTTAATACATCAATTATTTTTAAAAAGTGAAAAATGTTCAAACTATAACATTTTAACTAGTAGGAAGGATATGATAGGATTAGTTCCAATAGGATATCTTCAGATATTAATTAATATGATAATAGTGTTTTTTATCTTAAAACAATAAATTATTTTTGAAAACTCAATTTTTAAATTTTTTAAAAATATTAAACTTATAATACTATTGTTAGCATAATTATAATCATTTTATATGGAGTTAAAAATGGATTTCGCACTAATGTTTGAAGTGCTAGAAGGTGGAGTAAGTGAACCTATTAAATGGAATGTCGATAATCTTTCACCAGATAAAAATATAATAATTCTTGATGAAGGATCCTCTTCTTTGTATTTATGGTATGGATCAAAACAGGGATTGGTGGCTAGAAGAACTGCTCTTAGACAGGCTGAATCTTTAAAAGGACATGGATATGTAGCAGGAAAGAGCATAATTGGTAGAGATATAAAAATTTTAAAAGAAGTAGATCAAAGGAAGATTAGGAGAGAACCTGAAACTACTAGATTAAATGAGGAACTTCAAAATATATTAAATCAGGAATTTAAGGAATTGGATAATTTTATCATCACTTTTGATATTGAAGGAGCTAAGCAAGTTCCTAT
>JBHLPZ010000075.1:0-12999 GCA_048885325.1 Candidatus Odinarchaeota archaeon | reverse complement strand
GAATCTTTTTTTGTGCTTAATGCTTCTAAATCTTCCTTTAGTAATTGATTAGTTTTCATTAAATTTGATATTTCCTGCTCAAGGCTAAAAATCTCACTTTTTAATTGCGCATTGATATTGCTTTCAGATTTTTCACTTATTAAGGCTTGGCTGGTTTGTTCAAGTTCTTTTCCCAGCTCAAAAAGATTTTTCTTTAATGATTTATTCTCATTTTCTAATTTTCCATAATCTTGAATTAGGTTATTTAGGGAATTTTGTGTTCTCGATAGCATCTCATCTTTAATTGTGTCAGATAATCTTTCCTTTGCATCATCCAATTTCAGAGTTAAATCTTCTACTTTTTTTTGGAATTGCTCTTTTTCATCATTTTTTTGCTCTAATTTTTGTGTAAGAGTCGAAATCATGTCTTTTAAAATTTTAATCTCTTCTGATTCACCCTGTTCCTCAATATGCTTAACAGGTTCAATTTTTAATGAAGCTTTTTGAGCTTCAAGTTTATTTCTTAACTTAGTTATTTCAAACTCTAATTTTTCAATTGTTTTTTCCAAATACGCTCTGGATTCTTGCTCTTCTTCAGCCTCATCAATCAAATCTTTTAAATCTCTACTCATTGTATTCTTCACAGATATAATTTGAAAAATCCAATTCCTCTGCAATTAATTATTTTCTTTATTAAAAAAGTTAAGTAGTTTCCTATAGGAATTTATCATTAATATACAATCCCAAAATCCTTATTTCTTAAATCTAAATCATGATCTAAAAATAAAGGAAAAAAAAGAGACAAAGAATTAATAAATTTAGGTTATTATTGAATCACTTTTAAGAAATACTCCTAAATTTCGCGGGATAACATACAAGTAGTTAGCTAATTCATAGTCCTCTATTTTCTTTTTCGTTTCTGAGGGAAGACTATCAATGGTTTTCCCATTTAAAAGCAATTTTGTTTCCACTTCAGTAAAGAAGGGTCCTGGTTCGGTCCAATCTTTGACTTTTTTATTAGCAGGACATATTTTCTGACAATGGAGGCATCCTACAAGACAATTATGCCATGAAGGATCAAACCATTCTGGAAAAGGAACTCCTTCTGGTTGTTCATTATGATATGTAATACATCGCTCAACTCGCAAAAGGAAACGATCAGTTGGAATTGCTCCCGTTGGACATTTGCGAACACATGCAGAACATTTCTCACACATATCCATCATTCGGAGGTCTTGCCAGTTACCCTCTTCGATGGGAAAATCTGAATAAAATGTTGTTAACCGATAAAAGCTACCCATTTCTGGTATATATGTGATATTGTTCCTCCCATATTCCGCTAAACCACTACGCACAGCTAAAGTTTTTTGGGGAAGCGTGGCATATGCTATATTATATCCTACTGGTTTGAATATTTGATTTAGGAGTTCTGTCATTTGATCAATAATTTTACGGCCATGGAAATAACCACCACCTGGGGGTATCAATAAGGAAACCCTTTGGTTATTCCAGTGGAAAATTGTTTCTAGTTGAGGTTGAGGAACTGCTGTAATAAGAAGAGAATTTATCTGACCAAAATCCACTTTTGGTTCAAACTCAAAATATTCTTTATACTCATTATAGAAGGGAGGATAAATAAGATGCTGTTCATGATGCTTTCTGATATCATACCGTAAATCCGGAATATGTTTCGCATGAATGATTCTCCCCTTGTAGCCTTTAGCCTCTAAACTTTTATGAAAGGTTTTGATTAATTTCTTTCTATTCATGATAAGTCTTATTCATTTATGTTAGGCTAATAATTTTTGAAAACTTATAATTTATTCGGTAGAAGCAATTAAATATAGGCACTGATTATTACATCAAAATTAAAATAATTTAAATTATGAATAAGGATAATCAAAAATCATTTGGGAAAATAATAAGGGAAAGTACAAAAATCAATCCAAAAATATTTGCTATCGTATTCATAGCCGTTATAGTGATCGCCGTATTAGTCTGGGTTTTTTTAATGGCAAAAGTTCCCCCAATAGATATAAGTAGGAGAGAAACGATTATTATTGATGGTGGTGCAAATGGAGCCGATGGTGCACTTGGAATGGTAATGGATGAAGAAGGGATTCTTTATGCCACGGGTTATATCACAGTACCCGGACAAGGTACAAATATCTGGGTGGCACAATTTTATCAAAATCTTACAATGATACAAAATGCAACTATTAATGGAAAGGCGAATGATGATGATATGGGTTATGTTCTCGTTTTGGATGATGTTGGTTTTCTTTATTTAATTGGTTATATTTCACAAGTTGGGGAAGACCATAACATTTTTCTTGCTAAATTCAATCGTACAGATTTACTAATGGTAAAAAATATTACAATTAATGGCGCTGATAATGGTACTGATGAGGGTTATGGAATGCTTTATAATAATAATGATCATAATTTATATATAGCAGGGACGGTTCAAGAGCCAAATGAAGGATATAATATATATGTAGGTAAGTATGACACCAACTTAAACCATATTAAAAATGTTACTCTTAATGGACCTGTCAATGGTACTGATAAGGGACGATTTTTAATTTTTGATGATAGTGGGAACCTTTATGTAAGTGGATCAAAATCTCAAGCAGGAACAGAATATGATTTTTGGCTTGGAAAATTTGATTCAAATTTGACTTTTATGAATGAAATTATTATAGCAAGCCAGACAGTCGGCGAGGATAAAGCTTATGGACTTATATATGATGGAGAAAGTACAATTTATATCACTGGAACCTTAAATCATAGCACGGAAGGATTTAATATATTTCTAGCGAAATATGATACTTCACTTAATCAACTTAAAAATGTAACTTTAAATGGTCCAGTAAATGGAGAGGATATCAGCTATTCTATTACTTTTAATGGACAATATTTAGCTCAAACAGGAGTTTATAGTGAAAATGACGGTGGTGCTAATATATGGGTTGCTCTTTATAGTAAGGATTTAAAACTACTAGCATATGAAACAGTTGATGGAGGTTCACACGATTATGATACTGGCTATGGAATTATAAATCAGTACGGAGGAGATACTTATTATTTATCCGGATTTGTAAATGAACCATTAGAAAGCACAAATATTTGGATTGCACAATATTTCATGGGGCCTCTAAGAATTTAGTAATATGAAAAAAAAAGAATTTCTTGATTATAGAATTATGATTTAATTTTTTTCCAGATATATCCATGTACATCGAAAAGAATGAAGAGAGCAATGGTGGATATTATTATGCAAAATATAAGCAAATCGCAACTAGTAATAGGAGAACCAAAAAGAGTTTTCATATTTATGACAAAGTTCTCCATCCAGTACCAGTCTGAAGGAAGTGGTTCACCATTTAAAAAATAGAAGAAAAAATCCTCAAGAGTGCTAAATTGTAAAAGAGTTCCAGCCACAAAGATGTTCCAGCTTTGCCTTTTAGTACCACCGCCCAATTTCCAACCAATAGCAATAATAAGGTAGAAAAATGTCATTAAGAGACCCCAGAATGACATATAATACATTGTTTTATCAGTCGCACCACCATACCAAAGATCATCAATTGTAAAATTAACTAAAATTCCTATTGGGATTATAACTGCTGCAAAAAGAATAATTAGTACCAGAATCCGCATTTTAAGTTTTTTTGGTTGGAGAAAGAAAGCTGGAATTAATCCAAACAAGATTAATTGAACATATAAAAAAAATCCTGGCGGAATTCCAAGAATTACATAAAAGATAATGGGGATTCCATTAGCAATTAAGAAAAGAATTATACCAATTATAAACCATTTTTTGTCAGAATCTCCTCGTTCACTCTCTTTATTACCTGCTAGATACATGAATCCAATAGGCAATATTAACCCTAGAGCTAGTAAACTAATTAGCCATAAAAGACGTACAACGATTCCTACTTCATCATGCTCAGCTGCCCAATCCACTTCCGCTGTTAGCATTATTACTCCTATAAATATAGCGAGCACAATTATCTTTTTTATCCAAGATTTAGAATTATTTTCACTCATGTTAACTTCTTCACTCATCTTGTATCTGTTAATTTTAGATTATTAGTCCTTATATTGTTTAAATATTATTTTATTATATATTCTTTATTTAGAAATTGACAATTTACTATAAATAATATAAAAAATGATAAAGAAGAGAAATATTAATTAAATTTATATTGTAAGATTTTTATGAGCAAGTCGTGTAACTACGGAGTAAAATGATGTTAAGGATAAAAGCAAAGTCAAAAAATCATGATAGCTTTAAATTCCCATTGTTGGGATATGTGGGATATTTCATTGCTAAATTCTTTGACACCTTCAAAAATTTTTCATTTTTCCTTGATAGATTTGAAACTATGCAATTACGTCATCATATTGATAAGATTGAGATTGAACGTCCGATTTATATTACTGGTCTTGCCCGTGCGGGCACGACAATTATTCTAGAAATGTTAAGTAAACATCCGGATTTAGCATCGCACCGGTATAAATATCTGCTTATACCATACATCCCTTATTGGATTAATCAAGTTGCAAAAGCTTTTAGATTGTACACTGAACCATTTGAGCGGTTCCATAGGGATGGAATATTTGTTACAGGTGAAAGTCCTGAAGCGGTTGAGGAAATTTTTTGGCAACAGTTCTTTGATAATACTCATAACGAAAATTCTTCTAATATAATTAATGGAATAACAAATAATCCCCGATTTGAGATTTTTTATCGAAATCATATTCGAAAACTCATAATAACTCAAAGAAGTTCTCGCTATTTAGCTAAAAATAATTATAACGTTACAAGATTGGAATATTTACTTCGCCTCTTTCCAAGTTCGAAATTTTTAATAATTATTCGTAATCCAATCAATCAAATTGCTTCTCTAATTAAACAAACGAAATTATTTACCCAGATGGGACGGGAAGGACCATTATTAAATGATTGGTTAAAAATAGTTGGTCATCATGAGTTTGGTCATCATCAAGTATGTATAAACGCTAATAATACCGAACTCATCCAAAAAATTCGCAGATTATGGAGAAATAAAGAAACGTATGTAAAAGGATGGGCTTATTATTGGGTTTCAATTTATGATTTTATCGCCAATACTCTTGATGCGAACAAAAAGCTCAAAAAAGCTACCCTTATTGTGAGATATGATGAGCTATGCGAAACTCCAGCAAAAATAATCAATCAGATACTCGAACATACCGAACTTCCTGCGAACAAATTTGAAAAAGTTAAAAAATATTATATAAATCATCTACATCAACCCACTTATTATACTCCAGATTTTTCAAACCAAGAAATGGCAGATATAGTTGAAATTACCAATAAAACAGCTACTCGATTTGGACTATACCCTTAGCTATTAATTAATTTAATTCTTCCTAATCATTATTTTTGGGGGCAATTCCAGAGTCTGACGAAACTTCTTTTTGAAGCTTCTCAAACGCATTTTTTGAAGTTGAGAAAGTTTTTGCATTATACTTTTCAACTAAATCTATAAGTTCTTCATCAAAAATTCTCACAAAAACTTCAATTTGGGGATAACGTAAGTTTAGTTTAGAAGTTAAATAAAGTAACTCATCGAATTCCGATTCATTTTTCCAGCAAATAAATATTTGGGTAATTTCTTCTAGATTCACATAAGCGCGCAAATCACTTAAAAAGTAAGCCAATTCGTTAATGATATGTAATTTTTCATTTACAACAAACCCTATGCCATCATGAATATCATCAAATAAGAATACCTCACGTTCTGGCTGCATGGAAATATGATAAGCAATTCTATGGGTTAAACTGTCTCGACCGATCACTATAGCTTTACCTGTTTTCCCCTTCGTCCATTCTTCAATTCCTTCCATTGCCCATTTTGACGTAGAAAATGAAAATGCATTTAATCGAGGTTGCTTAAGATATTCTTGTACGTGATCTTCAAAGGCACGAACATAAATTCGACAATCTGGATTCATTTTACGAATCTTTTCAGTACAAATAATAGCAACTCTCACATCACCTACATTAATAAAGACCTCTTTAGCTCGTTTTATATTTGCAAATATAAGATTTGTTGTTTCTGTTGCATCACCAACAACAACTGGGTAGCCTGCATTAATTAAATCTTCAACTAATTCTTCATCATCTTCAATTATGCAGAATTGTTCTTTATTTTTAGCACAGTATTCTAAAATTCTTTCAGAAAGATGATGATATCCAATAATTACCGTATGATTACGTTTATGTTTAGCGATAATTCTACTGGTTATGATTGGGTTATATTTTTCTAAAAATTCTCCCATAATGAAGCCAAAAACAACCACCTCTAATAAAATAGGCCATATTAATGCATAAAAACTTGTAAAATCTCCTGCAGGTTCGGGAAAGCGCACACCCAAGGAATATAAGATTATTTCACCCATAGTATCATTAGGTTCTGTAATGAAAAAACCCATAAAACCGATAAACCAAAATAAGAACAGAAATATAAATGCTAATTTGTATTGCTTAAGTTTAAGATGGACTTCAATGAAGAAATTTAGGATACTCATAACATAAGATAAACCATTCCAATTTAAAAAAGATATGATAATTCCAAACTATGCTAAAGTGATTTTTAACTTATTTAATAAGGAAATTACAAATTCATTCGCATAATCTCCTAATCCTAATTGTTCTTCTAGATAATTACCAAATAATTTTTTTAATTCTGAATATAAAAATTCATTATCCAAAATTTCGGGATCTTCTTTATTATAAATACTTTTCAGTTCCAGCGGCTCTAATTTCTTAAAAACTAATTCAAACATTAGATTAATAAATATATTACGGATAAAAACCTCATCCACTTCACTTAAATCATAATACTCATAAATCGCTTTCCTTCTAAGTTCTTTAATTTCTAACAAATCCTTCTTTAAAACTTCTGGCATGTCCAAGTTTTTAATTGCTTCAGAGTATTTTTCATTGCTGATTTTAATATCTTGAATTTCAATATGTTTCAGTATCAGTGAATAAAATCTAATTAGAAACTTAAAAGAATCAATAGAAGATTCACTCTTCCACATCTTATACAGCTTTCCCCAGTGAACTAAATTTAAATCTTCAAGAGTATTCAAAATTTTATCTCTCAAATCCTCTATTAATATCTTGTTGTAATATAAAGATTCCTTATAGGGTTTTTCGTAATCGTGAAAAGTATATTCGTAGATATTACCATTTTCCTTGAATTCCTTAAGATGAAGTAATGAGCTAAAATCTGCGAGCATTTCCTTTTTACCAACTTCTGCCGCAAACTTGATAATGTATTTACATTTAGGGCAAAAAGTGACCCAAGATCGACGTACTATATTATAGGGTCGAGTATTACCATTTGAATTTTTAAATTTAGGAATTTTAAATCTATAAATTGGTGTGCCAAGTTCAAATTTTACCTTTTCACGATGAAAAAATTTCGGAATAAATTTTTTACTACACATTGGACATTTTACTTTTTTAGGTTTAAGCCCTGCTTCCTCTAACATACTTATCTCACCTATTATGTTTAGAGTGTTATGTCTAAGATATGATCAATAATTTTTAATTCCATCGGTTGATTTTTAGATAATTAATCGGGTTTTTAATTTTTCATCAGAGTAGAAATCCTTACCAAGAAGAAGGATCAAAATATTGTTTGTATTTTAATAACCAATCACAGAATTTATATTTTGAATAATCTTCAGTAATTTCTTCACCCGGTTGAATATCTCTTTTAGCTATAGTACAGAATCCATTTTCATCCTCAGATATCCCAGAATTTGCATTAAATGAATGATTTACGAATTTAGCATTATCCAAGCAAAAAATTAGAGCATCAAGCTCACTTTCATAATAAGAATAAGTGAGCAGATCATGAATATAGTCCTTTATTAATGGTGATTTATAAGAACTATCAAGAGTTAAAAATTGGTCTTTTTTTATAATCAACACATCTTGTGGGCGCGCATGCCATAATATGGTACCCTTTGGAATTAATTTCTTAGCAAACAGTCCTAACCCATGGATCTTACTTGTTTTTACATAAGTATATTCTTCTATAGGATTTGTTGCTTTTGTATTATATGAACTTTTATTTGATTTCATGAGTCTAAAGAAAAATATATATTTTAATGTGAATAATGAATGGCAATTTAATATATTTTTAAATACCAAAATATACCTAATAATTCCTCTATGTTTAAAAGTAAACCGATTTTTGATAAATTATGGTAGAAAAGCAAAATAATGCCCAGGATCTTCCCGCAATAAGAATTAATTCTTCAAATTTCCATCCAAATCGAAATAAAGGAATTCTTCTCTCATTTATATCGCTATTTATTCTTGCGTTGTTACCCATTATATCAAATAGTCGTCCTTCTCGGTTAAATGCCTTAAATTATGCATTTTACCTCTTTTTGTGGGAATTGATATGTGCTATCCCTTTGTTTATTTTTGAATTATCAAAAAAAAATACAGGAATATTTCAAAAATCTGTGGCTTGGTACACGTAAAAAAGTCTTTAAGAGTTAAAAAACCAGTTCGAATTTGTAAAAAAGGGGTTAATTCTTTATTCTTCAGTATTAAATGTTTCCATAATTTTAGATACTAGTGTTTCAAATACAAAATTTACATTCTCTCCTGTTTTAGATGAACATTCAATATAATCAAATAATTTTAAGGAAGGTAGGTAATCTTTTATATCATCATTAAGGAAAATTCGTTGATTTTTCAAATCTGATTTTCCGCCTACTAATAAAATTGGAGCATCTTTTAAGGTATTACCTAATGAATCACGAAATACAGAAAGCCAATCGTAAATCTTGTTTAAACTATGAGCATTAGTTGTATCAAACATGAAAATTCCTCCGAATGATCCATGGGCATATGATTTTAAAAGAAAACGGAACTTTTCTTCGCCCCCAAAATCCCATACTTGAAGTTTAATTGCCTTATTATTGAGTTCAAAGTTTTTTACATAAATTGCCGCACCTAAAGTTGGTTTTAAATCAAAATCAAATCGATTAGTCACAAAACGATTGATTAAAGAAGTTTTACCGACTTGTTTATCTCCAAATAAACATATCTTATATGCAAGATTCGTTTTTAGTATTAACACTTAAATAAATCTCACAAATTATCCTTATACCTTTAAAATGACTTGATAATAAAAATATCGCTATCTCTTCTTATAAATCATAGTGCTCGATTGTATAAATATTTTTCACTAGGAGGATTTTATATAAATATAACAACTTCCACTCTTAAGTTTGTTTTAATAATTTTTTATACATTATAAATGAATGGGAATAGAAGGTTCTATTCTAAACACAATCTATTAAAAGAATTTAGAAATGTAAAGAAAAACCTATTTAAACCAGAAATTCATATCGAAAACAAGGTGATTAAAAATGGTAAACTTAATCTCTAAGGAATTAAATGATTTAATGAACAAGCAAATTGTCGAAGAACTTCGATCAGCTTATATATATTTAGGAATGGGTGCCTGGGCACTAAATCAAGGATTAAAAGGTTTAGCTGAATTCATGAAAATTCATGCGGAAAAAGAGGAATATAAACACGCTATGAAATTTGCCAAATATATTCAAGAAACTGGTGGAAAAGTAGAATATGGGACTATAGAAAGAGTTTCTACTAATTATGAGAATGCAGAAGAAGTAGTTAAGGCAGCAATTAAACATGAAGAATATATCACGAATAAAATAAAAGAACTGATGGATTTAGCTCAAAGTAAAAACGAATATTATGCATATGATTTACTAAATTGGTTTATTCAAGAGCAAATTGAAGAAGAGAACCTTTTTACCGATTTATATAACGATTTCTTACTTAGTGGAAAAAATCTCGGAATTTGGGACCATCATATAAAGCATCCCTAAAAAGTAACAAAAAACTAAAATAAATTTCTTTCTTATTTTTTTTAATTTAATAATTTATGTTAGATTAATTGTCTTATGTGTTATTATATTACCCTTACACTCCCAGATGATAAAGAATTAGAAAAAGTGAGAGAAATACTTTATGATTATGATATGGTTTTTTCTCAAATTAATAATAAATCTTTACAATGTTATTTAAAGGGAGGACAGCTAATTTTTAGACCAACTAAGGTATATTGCGATTGTGATACAGCATTAGGGGCATTTAATCGCCAGAATGAATATGAAAAATTATTACAATCAAAAAAAGTAAGAAATTTAAAAAAGAAAAAATGGACTCAAGAACAGATTGATAATTGGATTTGGGAAAAAGTAAACAAAAGCAAACCACACCTGAAGAAATCCATAACACCTATGGAACGGGAGAATGAGATTAAAAAATGGTTTAACTTTTTTCAAGAAGTAATTGCTTTAGAAAATCTTTCTCAAGTAGGATTTTTAAAACATTGGTATAATTTCACACTGGAAAATGAAAAAATAACATTAAAGAGAATAGAAAAAGTTGATTTAAATGATATCAATAAAGAATTTTTATTATATCTCGAGGAAGACGTATTATATGAATTCTTTATTCCTCAAAAAAAATAAAATTATCTTCAAGCTATAAATTAGTCATTTGAGTGCTGATTTCCCATAATGTTTTAGCGTATTCCTCGTTATAAGATTCATCTGAAGACTTTTTGGGTTCTTTATTTACAAAATATTTTCCTGTTATGCTTTCAACCTCTGGAGAAGAAGCTAAATAGATAGAAGTTGTTGCGCCTTTTTTTGGGCTTTTAAAGAATACTTTTTGGAATGCCCTTGAAAAAGCAGGCTGATCCCGACCTAAATTAGAACGCACGACACCAGGATGGACTGCATTCACTGTGACTCCTGTACCTTCTAATCTTTTACTTAATTCATAAGTAAAAAGTGTTAAAGCTAACTTTGAAACTCCATAATTTTTAAATGCACCATATTTTTTATTTTCGCCTTGAAGATCGTCAAAGTCCATGGATGCCATTTTATGAACTCCAGAACTAACGTTGATAATGCGACTTGGAGCACTTTTTTTTACAATATCAATCAGTAAGTTAGTTAATAAAAAAGGGGCAAGATAATTCACTGCAAAATTCATTTCAATCCCATCAACAGATAACTCACGCTTCGATAAAACTATACCAGCATTGTTGATTAATACATGCAAATTTTGATATTTTCGTTTGAATTCTGAAACAAGTTTATAAATCTGTTCTTGAGATGATAAATCACATATCAGTAGATCTATATTTTTGTTTCCTGTTTTCTCTATAATTTCTTGCTGTGCTATTTCTCCACGCTCTTTATTTCGACATATCATAACAATTCCAGCACCCAATTCTGCTAATCCTAAGGCTGTAGCTTTCCCAATACCAGAATTTGCTCCTGTTATCATACAAATTTTGCCTTCCATCCTAATAGTTTTATTCACCTTTCTATTAATCATAGTTCTTTCTAAGTTTAGTATGATCTTTCTTTATTATTAAAAAATTTAGCTATTATAAAATATTGGAAAAATTTGCATGAGACTTAAGTAATCTATTTACAATATTAATTCAAAACCATCTATCGCAGCTCTAGTATTTTGAAATATCTTTTGAGCCTTTTCTTCAGCTAATTTACGGTCTTGAGCAGTTTTATAATAACTCGCATCAAAATGGGTAAGAATTAATTGTTTAACTTTTGAATTTTTCGCAATTTCAGCAGCTTCTTCTGCTTTCAGATGTGGCCAACCCCATTCTTCTTGGCCAGGTTTATAAGAACATTCTATAATTAATAAATCAGCATCCTGAGCAAGCTCAATTAAAGCAGGGGTCATTCCAGTATCAGTACAATATGCAACAATTTTATTATCAAGCTCTATTCTATAACCTAAACACGGATCCGCATGAAGTAAAAGATTACATTTAACTGAAAAACCAATATTATGATTACCTTCCTCTAAATCATGAATTTGCACATTTACCGGTATATTACCAAATGGTGCTGAATAGGGATGGTTTATAATTTTTTTTAAGCCTTTTATTGTTCCTCTATAACCAAATACGTTAATTTTTTGATTAAACAAAAATTTCGCAAATGCATGAAATCCAATTACATGATCAAGATGTAAATGGCTTAATAATATGATAATAGGCTTGTCTTCCTTGATATATTGATCAATTTTATAAATTCCATCTCCAGCATCTAAAATAATATAATAATTTTTAGAATCAATCAATGTGGAAATAGTATTCCCTAAATCTGTCGCATACCACCCATTTGTACCTAAAAATATAATCCGCATTTTATTGACTCAACTAATTTTAAAAATTGTCTATTCTATTCTATTAGAACCATTCTGTTAGATTATTATCAAATAATAAAATAAATTAGAAAAAGCTAACGATTGAAATTTATTAAGGATCAAGGTTTTGAGAAAAAATTAAAATCAAATTTTAATTAAATTCTTTAATATTTTTAATACATCATTTAAAGATTGATTTTTATGAATGAAAAAATTAAGCTTGAAAGGGTTAAATCTATGCGTGCTGTATATTTTCATGCGCTCTCAGAGACACCTGAATCTGATGCCTGGGAAAAAGCAGAATCTTGGGCGGAAAGAAGGGATTTATTAAAGAAGGAATCCGATGTACGCATCTTTGGAAGAAATACTTATCCAACAAAAGATCCTGAGCCTCATGGTTATGGTTACTTTATAACGATTACTCCCAATATTTCTATTAATGAAGATCTAACTACTCGTATAATACCTGGCGGTCTTTATGCGGTGTTAAGATGTGAGGGCGTAGAACAAATTGGAGAAAATTGGGCCGATTTATGGAATTGGGTTGATGAAAGCGAATACAAATTTATAGGTGAAATAAAAGGGGAATTTGGTTATGAATTAGGTTTTGAAGAACACCTTAATTGGTATCCTACTATGGTAGAAAAAAGCGAAGGGAAACTCATTTTTAATTTGATGCTTCAGTTATGGGAAAAATAAAGTTTCTATAT
>JBHLPZ010000074.1:0-13067 GCA_048885325.1 Candidatus Odinarchaeota archaeon | reverse complement strand
GCATCAGCAAGCACAGATTTCCCAGAACAGGGAAGTCCTGTAAACCATAACGTAAATCCTTTATGTTCTATTTTTTTCACCCCGCCTTTAAAATTCTATAACTTTACCCTCTATATCTTTTGGTATATTAACACCTAAAATATTCAAACACGTTGGAGCAACGTCTAATATATTTTTGGTGCCTAAATCTTTCCCAACTTTCTTTTTTGGATCATAAATAATATAGATGCCGTAGTAATCGTGTACAGCATCATCTGGTCCTGTATCATTTTCTTTTAAATACTTCGACTCATAACCCACCGTCCCAGCTGAACGCCAATTTAGATCATCGAAGTAGACCATTAAATCTGGAGGGTCTCCACGGATAATAGAATAAAAATCCTCCGGTTTATAGACCTTAGTGTCCATTAAGTTCCCAGAATCATCCTTGATAGATTTAATTTTTTCTGCTATTTTTTCTCGCATAATTTCGTAATTCTCTTTTTTAATTATGCCTTGAGGTTCTCTTCCTTCAACATTTAAGAAGATTCTAGCATAGTAACCACCCCAACCCCACGCATAAGTTTTACTCCAATCTACTTCTGCATCATCTAATCTAGTTCTAGGTTTAGGTTTTGTTTTGAATTTTAACAGCCCTAGATCTTCAAAAGCCATATTAATGCATACTAATCCTTTCATTGCTTTTGCTCCATGATCAGATGCTATAAAGACAGTTGTATTCTCATCAAGCAAATTTAATATTTCTCCTACTTCTTTATCCAAATATTTGTAATATTTTCGCATTTCTGGTTCAAATTGATTACCAGGAACATATTTATCATGTTCTTTATCAAAATATTTCCAAAAAGCATGATGAAATCTATCTAAACCTATTATAACAAAATGGAAATAATCCCAATCTTTCTTTTTCATTAAATATTTTATTGTTTTAAACTGTATTTCTGTCATTTTATATATTTCTTGCAAGAGGACTGTTTTATTTTCTACTCGAAAATTTGCATCCAAAATATAATTTCCAATTTTGTCTTTGATCTCTTCTTTCAATTCAGGTGGATATGTGTAATTTGATTCTGTATCTGGAGCAATAAATCCAGCAATCAAATTTCCATTAAGAGGTTTAACAGGATAAGTAGGTGGTACTCCTAGAATAATACTTTTTAATCCTTTCTTACCAATAATATCCCAAATAGTGGGTTCCTTAATTGAATTTGAAGTCGTTATCCAGAAATCATTATAAGCATACTTTTTTCGGTGTCTAAAACCATAAATTCCTAGTGTGCCAGGTTTTTTACCGGTTACCATAACCATCCATGCTGGTATTGTAATAGGTGGATCTGAACTTCTCAACTTTCCATAAACTCCATTTTCCATTAATTTTCTGATATTTGGACAATCGTTGATAAACTCATTAAATAAAGTTCTTGGCGTAGCACAATCCAAACCAATAAGAACCAATTTCTTTTTAATCATTTCTTTTTACTCATGCATTTTTTCAATTTGTATAGATTAAGTAACAAATGGATTTTTATACTTCAAAATCACTTCTGCTACTTCTTTGCGCATAACTTCTGGATCAGGTGGAATTCCAGCCTTTAAAGCATTTCTAATCTCACTACCTGCAAAGAAATTCTGCATTTCTGGAGGATGGGGACAAATCTTATCATTCACAACCGCATCACACTTTTTACACTTTGAGAAGGAGCGAAATTTAATTGGTTCAATACCTAAATCTGGGAATTTGTCAAAAATGAAATGAGCATCATAAGGGCCATAATAATTGCCTACTCCCGCATGATCCCTCCCGATAATTATATGTGTACATCCAAAATTCTTTCTTGCAATTGCATGAAATATAGCTTCTTTTGGTCCCGCATATCTCATCTCTGTTTCGAATGTACTCATTACTACACGATTTTTCGGATAATATTCTTTAATTAATACTTTATATGCTTCAATAATGACATTGTCTAAGAAATCGCCTTGCTTTTTCTTACCTATTACAGGATTTATGAATAAACCATCAACATAAGTCAAACCTGCTTTTTGGACATATTCGTGTCCTAAATGTGGTGGGTTTCTTGTTTGAAATGCCACAACGCGTTCCCATTTCAATTCCTTGAATAATACTCTTGTTTCTATAGGCTTTAGGTCTATTTCTGGAAATGTAGCTTTAGGCTCATTGATTAGAAATATTTGACCTCCCATTAATTTTTCTTTATAGTTTAAAACACTATTCACTCCTGGATGCTCTCTCTCTAAAGTTCCATAAGTTTTACTCGCATAATCCTTTTTGTCATAATCGTAGATATCTTCGACCCTCATTAATGCAATAGGTTTATTCTCTCCATTTGTTAGGATGATTTGATCATCGCTTTTAATATTCTTGAGTTCATTTTCTGAAACATCTAAAGTAATAGGAAAAGGCCAAGGAACGTCATTTTCCAGATACATTGACTCCAGAACATAATTGTAATCATTTTCATTCATAAATCCCTCTAATGGGCTAAATACTCCAAATGCAATGTTCTTAATCACTTTTAACGTTTCAGGTCTCACTTTAATTGTTTCGAATTCATTGATTTGACCTAAAATCCTTTCTTTTTCAAAATTAGGCAAAACTTTATTTATTAAAATACCTCCATGTGGCGGAATCATAATTTTTTCCTTTTTTACTATGTTAAATGAATTTTAATCAATATATCCCAAATCTCGTAATCTCTGCTTTACTTTTTCTTCTTCTTCCTTTGTAAAGGCTTGTTTAGATCTCTCTTCTTCCTCTATAGAAGAAAGAACTTGCCTAAGAACATACGTTACATAACTGGAAACCGAAGAAAATCCAGTTCCTTTCATTCGTTCTTTTATTTTATCTGAAAGTACTTTGGGAATTGATACAGTTGTATATTCAACTTTATGTTCTTCATTAGACATAATATTTCATCTTAAAATATAATTATATTTAATTAAATATAATTAAGACATATTAAAAAATCTTACTAAATACCCTAATATTAAGGATTGTTATTAAAATAAGAGTTTGAATAAAACTTCAAAAAAATAAAGGTTTTTCAATAAGTAAAATTTTGTTAATTTGATTAAAATATTTATTAAACAAAGGAGATAATAAATAAATATATACATTAAATATCTATAGGGCAACTCTCTAAATTATTTAAATACTTAAGATTATGCAAATTACTCATCCAAGAATATCAATAATATTTCCCTCTTATAATGGTGTAAAATTTCTTGAAAGAAATTTGAATTCCATAAAAAATTTAAATAATTTGGATGAGATCGAATTGGTAATCGTAGATAATAAATCAAAAGATTCCACTATTAATGTAATAAATTCATTTGCAAAAAATATCAACATTAATTTGGTGAAAAATAAATCAAATGAGGGTTTTGCAGAGGCTTGCAACTGTGGAGTATCTAGCTCTTGTGGAGAGTTTGTGTTTATCACTAATCAAGATGTAGTTTTTCCTCCTGACTTCTTTAATAAAATAAAAAAACTTTATTATAAGTATAGAAATGATCATGAGATTGTTATTTCACCGGCTTTAGTATTTGAAAATGGGAGAATACATTATTTTGGGGCTAAAAATCATTTCTTGGGATTTTCTTATTCTCCTGAAATGGGTGAAAAATTACCACAAAAAAATATTATAAAAACTACTCAAAGATTTTCTGGTGGGACTCTCTTTATTAAAAAAAATTATTTTTTAGAAATGGGAGGTTTTGATAAAGAATTTTTTATGTATTATGAAGATACAGATCTTTCACTTAAAATCTTGAAGAATGGAAATCCGATATATACTACAAATGATCCCTATTTAATCCATCAAAAAAAATATCAAGCCATGAATAGCATGCAATATTTCTTTTTAGAACGTAATAGGTATCTCATTCTACTCAAAAATGTGAGTAATTTATATAAACTATTACCAATCATTATTGTTACTGAATTTATCTTATTATTCCATTCAATTTTTATTAATAAGTTTAAATTAAGGCTAAGAATCTATATTGAATTATTTAAGAAAGTTAAATGTTATAGAAATTTAAGAAAATTAGCAAAGAAAGAAAACAGATTAATGCCTTATCAATTCTTATCGAGAGATCTAGACCCAATTTTATTGGGAAAGTTAGGAAAATTAAAAGTATTCAGAAAATTACTTTTCTTTTTTAACAAATTACTTAAATATGTATAATTAGCAAGATTTCAAAACTTCAGCAGATTTTTTATATAATTATAATCAGAGATCATATATTTGCTACAAGATCTATTTGTTCGTCTCCTAACTCCAATTCTAAAACCTTGCCAGATGGATATGAGTCTAATTTTTATTCTATTAAAATTTAACTTTAAAAAATTCAAAAAAATTATGCCTAAATTAAAGATGCTAAAGATAAAGTAAAAGACCATTATATCTGTTATTTTTGCTTGCTTCCAAACTAATATTTGAGAATTTCTGGTAAAAAAATGATGGTTAAAAATCATTCTCTCTTGATCAATTATGCGGGGGATATTATGATAGACGATTGTAGTTGGAACATAAAATGATTTATAACCTTTTTTCTGTGCTTGAATATTCCAGTCAGGATCCTCATGATACATAAAAAAAATCTCATCCATTAATCCTGCTTCATTTATAACTTCTTTTCTCATAAAAAGAGCAGTTCCAGGAGCAAAACCTATTTGCTCAATCTTGTTATACTTTTTATTAAGAGGGTCATATTCTAAATATCCTCTATTTCCAATAACTATTGCTGATTTAAAGTTTAAAAATGCTCCAGCATTCCATATAACGTCCTTTTCATTATATATTTTAATCTTTGGAGTTATCATTCCTGCTTTTGGATTCGAATCTAAAAAGCTTACCATAGTTTTTAAAAAATCAGTCTCTAAAATAATATCATAATTTAATAAACAGATATAATCGCCATGTGCTTCTTTAATTGCTTTATTATTACCAGCTCCAAAAAAAAGGTTTTTATCACTTCGAATTAATCGAATATTTAAGCTATTTTTAAACTGTCTTAATTGGATTTTCAATTTAGAATATAAATTATAATCAGACCCATTGTCAACAAGTATTACTTCAAAATTCTTATAGACTTGGTTTTCTAGCGATTTTAAACAATCTATAGTATATTGATATTTATTATAATTCAATATTATTATAGAAACTAATCTATCCACCGAAATTAACCTTAAAACATTATAAAATTAAAATTTACTTTTTTCTAAATTTTTTATAAAATAAAAATCTTTAATCAGAAATTTCCTGCAAGAACGATTGGTTCTTCTTTTTAACCCAATTCTAAAACCTTTCCACCATGAAATAATATATAAAATAAGGACCTTGACTTTTTTTCGTTTTAGCTTCTTAATGAATTCATAAATAACTTCATTAAAAAGCTTAGTATAAAAAATTATTAATTCTAATATAGAGGCATACTTCCATACAAGGATTTGCTTATTCCTCTTAAAGAAAAAATCATTAAAAATAGCCCTTTTACTTTTTGGATTTCTATTAATTGGGATTTTATGATATACCAGAGTGTTTGGAACATAATAACTTTCAAAACCTTTTTGTCTAGCCCTGAAATTCCAATCAGGATCTTCATGATACATGAAAAAAATCTCATCCATTAACCCAATCTCATTAAGGTACTCCCTTTTTACAAATAATGCAGTGCCAGGAGCAAAGTCAATTTTTTCTACCTTACTATATTTTTGATTATCTGGATCAAATTCCAAATATCCTCTATTAAATACAACTTCACCTGTTTTAAAATTTATTTTCCCTCCTGTGGTCCATATATAGTTTTTATCTGAAAATAACTTAATTTTGGGAGAAATCATAGCCGCGTTTGGATGTTCTTCTAAAAATTTAACCATTACTTCTATGAAGTTTGGTATTACTTCTGTATCAGAATTCAATAAACAAATATAATCTCCCTTTGCTCTTTTTATGGCTTTATTATTTCCAGCTCCAAAATATAAATTAATTTCATTTCTAATTAGAAAAATCCTTAAAATCTTATTAAATGGTGCTAATTTTTCTTTCAATTTCAAAAACGATTGATACTCTGAACCATTATCAACAATTAATACTTCAAAATTTTTATAAGTTTGATTTAATAATGATTTCAAACAAGATATCGTATCTTTATATGTGTTATAATTAATTATTACTATAGAAACTAATTTTTCCATAAAAATCCTTTAAAAGAAAACAGATATATATTTCAATTTAAACTATTTTTAATTATCTAAAATTTTTTCAATATATAAGATTTGTATAGAAACTAACACTATAAAGATATATTTAATAATAAAAATGGAATAAGGCGATTAATTAATAGTCATAATAACAAAAACGAACTTTAAAGGTTCTATGTATCAATGAGAAAATTATTTTATTTTGACAATAATCCGAAATGTACAATTTGGAATGGTATGTGGTCTAGTAGAACCATTGAACAAGAATTAGAAGCTTGTAAAATAGAGACAGCTCCAAGGGTTTTATTTCTGAACTATTTACCAAAAAAAGGAAAAATAATTGATGCGGGCTGTGGGTTTGGAAAATGGGTTCTTTTCCTTTCAGAGCGTGGTTATGAAGTAATAGGAGTGGATAATAATAATTTAGCAATTACTAAATTAAAGCAATTTAGACCTTCCCTAAAAGTCGAAATTGGTGATATATTGAAACTTAATTACCCGGATAATTTTTTTGATGCATATATTTCGATGGGTGTTGTCGAACATTTTGAATATGGACCTTTAATAGCTCTAGAAGAAGCATATAGAGTTTTAAAGCCAAATGGGTTAATATTTGTATCAACACCTACAGTAAATATTATTAGAAAGATTTTTATTCAAAGTTTTTTGAATATAATCAATAAATTTTATTTTATGTTCACAAAATTTTATAATTTTTTAAATAAAAACGATTTAATAGATAAAAAATTGAAAGAAGGTAAAAAGGAAAAAAGAGGAAAGAAAAAATATTACCACTTTATTGAATATCGATTTACTTCAAAAGAATTAGAAATTTACTTAAAAAAATCGAATTTCAAGGTAATAAAAATAGTTCCCCATGATTTTCATGATTCAAAAAATCATGCAATAGGTTTAGGAGTAGATTTTCCATTTTTGAAAGCAAGGAATAGCGTTAATTTTGAATTAAACTCTATAGGTAAAATGATATCTAGGATATTAGATTGGATATCTCCTTGGATAGCATGTGCTAGTGTCTTATGTGTAGGAAAATCCTTGAAGAAAGTCCCTTAATTAATTTTAACCGGAAATTTTAATTTAATTTAAAAAATAAGATTTTAAAAATGTTTAAGAAGAAAGATTTTATCGATAATATATCCCAAATTATCGCTTTAACCGAAAAAAACATAAAGTTAGAATTACGGTATAAATTTGGTTTAATCTTCACGTATATTACATATATTATATCAATAATTACTCCGATTATTATTTTAGGTAACATTTTTGAATTAAGACCAAGTTTAGGAGCTTGGACAGCACAAAATTTCTATTTATATCAAATAATTGCCTACAATATTATGCTTTTGTCAGGCATTACCAATATATTTCCCAGTCAGTTTAGAATGGAAAAATATTGGAAAACCCTTCCTGCCTTAATTATTGGCCCTTTTAATCGATTTAATTTACTATTCGGTATTTTTTTATCTCAACTAATTTTAATTTCATTCCCTTTTATTTTGTTTTTTACAATAGGATGTATAATTTATCCAATCTCAGTAGACACAGTAATTCTTATAATAATTATCTTCTTTCTTGTTGCTTTAATTTTTAGTGGCATAGGACTTATTCTTGGCATTTTTGCTATCTCAAATGAAAATATTTGGAATTTTTTACAATTTTCATTATTATTTATTTTCTGGTTTAGTTGTATAACTTATCCTTTTGAAATTTTCCCAAAATTTATTCAAGACATTATAGTACTAAACCCCCTCTATTACATATTTGATATATTAAGATTAAGTTGGGTACAAAATATTGGTTTTGGGATAATTTTATCATTTCCTCTTCATTTCTTTTGCTTATTATTCACAGCGCTTATAATTCCGATAATAGGTGTTTTCCTTTTTAATTTAATATATAAAAAATACGGAATAACGGGTTATTAATTATCATGGTTGAAATCATACAGACTGTCGATTTATCTAAAATATATAAATTAAAAGGAAAAAAGACAGAGGTTAATGCTTTAAATAAAGTAAATCTTTCAATCAAAAAGGGGGAAATTTTTGGATTACTAGGTCCAAATGGGGCAGGAAAAACAACGTTAATACAAATTCTAACAACAATTACACAACCAACAAGTGGATATGCTGAAGTTAATGGATATAATGTAGTACAATATCCTAGAAAGGTAAAACCATTGATTGGGCTCATGTTAGGATGTGATATGTTATATTATCGACTCACAGGTTATGATAATCTTAAATTCTTTTGTAAAATCTACAAAATTCCGAATTATAAGGAAAAAATATTAAAAATTTCTGAAGAATTTGAATTAAGTGAATGGTTAAGTCATTATGTAGAATATTATTCTAGTGGAATGAAAATGAAACTTGCATTATGCAGAACACTTTTATTAGAACGACAAATTCTATTTTTAGATGAACCTACATTAGGATTAGATATAAAATCTACAAATTTTATAATTGAAAAGTTGAAAAACCTAAATAAAACAATATTTTTAACTAGTCATGATATGAATGTAGTGGAAAAATTATGTGATCATGTTGCTTTTATTGACAAAGGAAACATTTTAAAAATTGGTGCTAAAAGTGAAGTTAAAGAATTACTAAAGTCTCAAATCAAAGTTAATATTGAAATAAAAGAAAACAAAGATCAATTAAAAAGAGAATTAGAAAATCAAGAATTTGTTGAAATGGTTGATGTAAACGATAGTGGTTTGGTTGTAATTTTAAAATTGAGAGATAATTATTATAAATTACTTCAATTTTTAAGTGATTATAAGATATTAAGGATCAATGAACCAGAAATCTCACTTGAAGAATTATTTTTAAAATTAATAAACTAATATTAAAAATATAAAGAAATTTTTTATTCTCTAAAGTCCAAAAAATAAGAGTGAATTTATATTAAAGGCGTAATTCTAGCGGGAGGTATAGGCACAAGGCTTTCACCATTAACCAAAGTAACTAATAAGCACCTTTTACCTGTCTATGATGAGCCCATGATTTATAAGGTTATAAAAACCCTTACAAATTCTGGTATAACTGATATTACAATAGTACTCGGTGGTGAAAGTGTTGGTGATTTCATAAAGTTGCTTGGTGATGGTTCTGAATTTAATGCAAATTTTAACTATGTTTATCAACAAGGAAGCGGTGGGATAGCGGAAGCTCTTTATCTAACTAAAGAGATAGTTAAAGGACATAAAATTGCTGTGATTTTAGGAGATAATATTTTTGAACAATCATTTCTTAATGAAGTGAAAAAATTCGAAAAGTCTGAAATTTATGATTGCTTCTTATTTCTAAAAGAAATTCTTGAACCTGAGAGATTTGGTGTTGCTGAATTAAATGATAACGGAGAGATTATAAATATTGAGGAAAAACCATCAACACCAAAATCTAATTTGTGCGTTACTGGACTTTATTTTTATAATGAAAAAATTTTTGATATCATTGAAAATGTTATCAATGAAATTGGTTATTCTGAGAGAGGAGAATTAGAGATAACTGATGTAAATAACATTTACATAAAAATGGGAAAAACTAAAGCAAGTATTATTCAAGGTTTTTGGTCTGACGCCGGAACTTTTCGAACATTATTAAGATGTTCTAATTTTATAAGAGATAGTAAAAAACTTGTATAAAAATTTGAACTAAATATTTATGGATTTAATATATCCTTCTTCACTTAATTTTTTATACCAGCTAATCACTGAAGTTTTATCATCCTTTACCGTTTTTTTATCACTTAATTTATTATAAATCTTTTTTACAGCATCTTCCACAGAATAGCGTATATTAAACCCTAATATGTTTTGAAGTTTTGAAAAATCTACTTTATAAGACCTAGTGTCAGGCTCACCATACCAACTTAATTCGTAATTATCTTCAATAGAATCACCAACCATCTTTGCCAATGGAAGAATTTGATAATTTTGTTCATTCGAGCCAACATTAAAAACCTCTCTTTGAATTTTATTTTCGCTTATCTCTAATAGTTCACTAATTAATAATGCTACATCTTTAACATGAACATTAGGACGCCATTGAGTGCCGTCTCTCATCACGTTGATTTTTCCAAATTTATATAAAGCCCATGTCATTCCATTAACAACTAAATCAAATCTCATTTTTGGTGAAAACCCATACATAGTAGCAGGTCTAAGTATTGTTACAACAAAATTCTCATCCGCAAGAGGTAAAATTTCTTGTTCTGCCAATAATTTTGACTTTCCGTAAGCTTCGAGAGCTTTAGGAGGGCTAGTCTCACTCATAAGTTCATTTTGAAATCCATAAACGCTACAAGTTGATGTGAATATAAATCTCTTTATATTATATTCTTTACATAATTTTGCTAACCTTACACATCCATAATGATTTATTTCGTAGAATAATTTTGGATTAATTACCTCTGCTTGATCTGGTTGAGAGATAGCAGCAAGATTAATACATACATCAATATCATTTAAAATAGAAGGATTAAACGTTCGAATATCTTCTTTCAAAAATTTTATCTCATCAATAAACGATTTCAGGGGGTCTTCTCCGAAAAATAATTTATCCATACAAGTAATATTATGACCTTGTTCAAGTAGTAGAGGAATTAGAACACAACCAAGATAACCTCCACCACCTGTGATTAAAAGATTCAGCCAAATCACTAAAAATTATTTAATACAAATTAATATTAAAAAATGTTTAAGAGTTATCTATTTGGAGTATAATTCCAATCCCAAGGTTTTCCAACCCGAGAGTCTTCAATTTTGCCATTTATAAGCTTAGGAATAATTTTTTTATCATTCCAAGGGCGCCTTTCCTCATCAGGGTCATTATATTTGTATAATTTTGTCACAAGATATAATACATTAGCTGGATTTGTCCCTAATACTTTATATCCATGCCATAAAATGCCTGGTATTCGAGCAACTTTAAAGCCATCCTCACTTAGAATGATTTCATCAAGTTCTCCATGTGTAGGAGAATTATTCCTGTCATCATAAGCACAAACTTTTATTGCACCCTTAATGCAGATGAAATAATCAATTTGACCCTGTACGTGTCTATGCCAAGCTCTTACGATATTTGGATAACTATGAGAAAGATTTACTTGCACAATACTATCATTTTGGAGTAATTCACTCCAATCAGTTCTAACTAACTCGGAAAAATATCCCCGGTCATCTATAAATTTATTAATCTCTTTAACTATAACCCCCTCAATCAAATTATACACCTTATTTAAATTGATTAACAATATAATTATTCAAGTAGACATTTTATTATAAGTTTTAATAGTTATAAATTTTAAATATAAGTTAATAGAATGGAAAAATTACTCATTATTGGTGCAAGTGGGTTAACTGGTTATAGATTAGCAAAATTATCTAGTGAATTTTATGAGGTATATGGTACTTATAATAAACGACCGATAAATATTGAGAATTGTGAAATTTCTCAATTAGATAAAACCAATAAGGAAAAAGTCCATTCTCTAATAAAACATATTAATCCAAATATTGTAATCGATTGCTCTGCTGTTCATAATGTTGATTATTGCGAAACTCACCAAGAAGAGACTTGGAATGTAAATGTTGAAGCAACGAAATTTATTGCTAAAATATGTAAAGATATCGAGGCAAGAATGATTTATATATCCACAGATTATATATTTGATGGGACAGCAAAACATTATGATGAATATAGCAAACCTAATCCAATAAATTATTATGGCGTTTCAAAACTTAAAGCAGAAGAGGAAATCGCTAACCTAGAAATAAGTTATGCTATTGCACGAACAAGTCTTATATTCGGATGGATTCCCAGTGAATTAAAAGGTTTGGAGTCTAGTTCAAAGAAGTCAATAAATTTTGTTCTATGGGCACTCAATAAACTAAGAAATAGAGTACCATTGAATATTGTCACCGACCAATTTAGCACTCCTACCTTTGTAGATAATTTGGTAAATTATCTATTAGCTCTTGCAAAATCAAATGAAAACGGTATATTTCACACCACTGGTAAACAATGCTTAAATAGATATGAATTTGCATGTAAAATTATTGAGGTTTTTAATATTAATAAAGACTTAATTACACCAGTTACTAGTGATTTATTCGAACAAATAGCAGAAAGACCAATGAGATGTTGCTTAAGCTCTGATAAAGCACAAAAATTATTGGGAGTGAAACCATATACAATTCAAGAGGCGCTTCTAAAAATGAAAGAACAAGAAGATGGATTAATCTAATTCTGAAAATTTAGAAATTGAGTATATTATTAAAGAAAAGTATAAAATCTGAGCTATATGGAAGAAAACTACAATGAATTTCATTACTTTTTAAAAAAGAGATACGATAATTTTGGTAATGAAGGAATAATGAACAGTAAGGGTCAAACTATCGCAAAAATAAAATTTCCACTTTATAATTCAAATCATATCGTTGAAATTCAAGATTTAATTGGCAAATCTACTTATTTTATTGATATTTATCGAGAAGGTTTTCTTAAAAATTATAACTTTCAAGATTCTTCTGGTAATAAATTAGCCAAAATTAGAAATCCTCTTTTATCAGCAAATAAAGCATACCTTTTAATTAATAAAACTAAAAAGAAATTCTTGGCTGTTGGAAAATTAAAGAAATGGACTTATAACATCATCAGTAATACTAATAATCAAATTATAGGAAGTGTAATTGAGTTAGCACCCTCAGAACTTAATAATGAGATAAAAAAACAATATTATTGTTTAAAATTAAAAAATTATAATGAATATTCAATAATTATACTCGGTTTTGTGATATGTATTAATAATTTAA
>JBHLPZ010000073.1:0-13148 GCA_048885325.1 Candidatus Odinarchaeota archaeon | reverse complement strand
ATCTTCGGAATATCCAAAAATATCCTCATTTTGATTTTCAGAGACATATTTAGTTTTAAGATCTTTAGAATTTCCCCGATATTCAATATATCCAGATTCAATTTTCTGTGTTTCAGGATTTTTCCTCTTTAAATGAATTTTTCCTTTATCTGTTGAATTCTCATCATCTTTATAATACATCAATTCAGTTCCATCAATCTTAAATAATTCTTGAAACAAATTTACCTTCTTTGGACCATATGCTTTAAGACTCTCCAATGTTGGACGCTTCCAAATTTTCTTTGAAATTGGTTTATTAGACTTAAAATAAAAAAACCCTAATCCTCCAAATTCGGCAAGATCCATATTTCCTTTAATATTTTTACGAGGATGATATTGCGTTAATCCTTTATTTCTAAGAAAAAAGTCCATATTTCCAACTTTATTTGCCTTATAATTTCCATGATCAGAGGTTATAGCTAACACTGTATCATCCAAATATCCTAATCTATTAAGTTCTTTAACCATATATCCTATTACTTTATCAATATGTCGAAGATTTAACTCATATATTTTTGAATCATAACCAAAAACATGCATTAATAAGTCAGAGGAAACAAACCATAAAAGCGAGGCAATTGGGGGTTCTTGGTTTTCAAAAAATTTACTTGGATTTATAAAAGTTCGTAGAAGTTTCTTTATAACAATAGTATTTGCTCGGATCAACATTTCTTTAATGTTTTTGTAATATTTTATAAAGAAATAATATAAAATAAGCTTAATTTTTCTTTCTGGGAAGAAGTATTTGGTACCTCTGTTGATAAATTGAGCTATACTAGTAGAATTATCTTCACCGACCATTTCAAGTATAGTTTGACATTTATTTCCAATATCTTCATTTATTTTATAAATTTGTACTCGTTCATCAGAACCATAAGTGCCATATGAGCGTAATATCGGAGGGGAGACACTTCGTTCCATCCAATCATACATTGGAACACCGTGGCATAACTCATTTCGATAATCACCAGTGTGGGTTCCTGTAATTATTGAGACTTGAGTTGGAAATGTTATCGCTGGAAAATCAGTTATACAATTTGTTGAAAAAATTCCATTTTTCATCAATTTTTCAAAATTTTGAAGACGACCTTTATGTATTAAGTCAAAAAAATGATCTGAATTTACATCGTCAATAATGCATAAAATAATATGGTTAATTTTGTTCATTTTAGAGATTTAAAGGTTTGATCTAAATATAACTTAAAGATTTATAATATTACTTGATTTAAGGCTTTCTTTAAAATATTTGGTAAGAAAAAATGGTAATTTGATAAAGCCCCCGGTGGGAATTTCAACTCAGACCCAAGTGCTCTGAATACTTGAACCCACGACCGGCAGATTACAAGTGCAGAGAGAAAGCTTTAATCATTCACAGTCTGCTGCTCTACCACTAAGCCACGGAGGCTTATTTTAAAAAATTATTAATTCCAATAATACTATTAAAATAAAATGAATTTTTAATTTTGTGGTTTTGACAGCTTATAAATCTCAATACAAATAATTAAATGTAAAACTTTCTTTTTTGATAATAAGATTAACGTTTAAATTATTTAATGAAGGAGTTGTCTAAAAAAAAATGTTCACAAAAGAAGATGTAGAGGTATTGGCGTTTCAAAGATATAAATCGCTTGAAAATTATGAAAAAAGCGTCTGGTTTCTTGCAGAATTATGCGTTACGATAAATAAAAATGTAAAGAATGGATATGATATTAAACCCCTCGAAACTGATAATTTAGTGTTGTTAATTAGGGATGATGTAGATGGAGAAGTTATTAAACCCCCTGAGGAAGAAATTAGAAAGCTTGCCGAAACAATTTATCAAGAGCACCCTGAGAAATCAAAACTACATTGGTTTATTGCCGAAAAACAACTCCTTTTAGAAGAGATAAAGAAGATTATTGAAGAAACTAGAAGAATTCAATAATTTTCAAAGATAAAATAATAAATCTTATTTTTCGATAAAGGAATTAGATCGTTATCATTAATCAGAATTTTTTTGAATGTCATTCACTTTATTATTAGTTTTTATTAGTCCCTCTTCATATATATGGTTATTAAATTAAAAATAGTTGAGGTTATAATGAATATTATAATATTATTAATTAGAAAGTTAAATTTTTTTTAAACGGTAATCAATTTGCCAAGCTCGAGAAAATCTGATAAGGAAAAAACCCCAAATCAAAAACAAAAGTCTCTTATTTCATTTGTTGGAGATGAACCTAAGGTAGTAAAAGAAACTAATGAAAAAGAAGAGAAGATAATTGAAGAAGTTGAAGATGAAAAAGAGCTTCTTATGGAAGATTCTAACTTTAAACCAATTCCTCAAAAATTGTTCTTTAAAGGAAATCCTGAGCCGATTGGATTGAAAAAGGGTAATATACATTTGGAAAAAATACTTCGTGAATCAGTTTCTTCAAAGTATATTCGATATTTGATTAAAAATGGGGAAATTATTCAAAATCTGGAAAGAGGATTATTATTAGATGTTGATTATGATGGTGGGCAAAATAAAGCTTATTGTAAATTTTATGATCTGGATTCAGATGAAATAAGGATATGGATTGATACAACTGGTCATGAACCTTACTGTTTAAGTAAGGAACCAATATCGGAATTAAAAAACTTATACTATGAAGAAAGAATTAATGAGCATGTAATACAAAAGAAAATAACGGAATACGACGGGTTTAAGCGATTTGAGGAAATAAAGCGGTATGATTTGATCAGTGATAAGGAAATCGAGATCTCAAAAGTCTATGGTAAAACCCCTACAAATATTGGTGGTTCCGGCTTAAATATAAAAAATATTTTAGGTAAAAATAATATTAAAGCCTGGGAGGCGGACATTAGATACCATTTAAATTATATATACGATACACAATTAATTCCTGGATTAATTTATAAAATTAAGAATGGAATAATTGAGAAAATAAGTTTTGAAGAAGATTCAGAAGAATCAAAAAAGATGGCTAGCGAACTTAGAAATGTTTTTAAAGATGAATCTGAAGAGATACGAGAGTTTTCTGAGAAATTTTTGAATATTTTCCTCACACCAATACCGGATGTGAAACGTTTAGCAATGGACATTGAAGTTAATTTAGGACCAGAAGATTTTATTATACCAGATCCTCAACTTGCTAAACAAGAGCTAATTAGTGTTTCATTTGTATCTAATGATGGATTAAAGTTGGTTTATGTTTTAGAAAGGGAAGGCTTCTCATATCGGAAAGTACATAAAGATTTTCCTTCTGATGCTCAAATTTTCTACTTTAAAGATGAAGAGGAGCTTTTAAAGGAGACTTTTAGGATTTTATGGGAATATCCGATAGTAATTACCTTTAATGGAGATAATTTTGATTTGAATTATATGTCTCATCGAGCAGACAAACTAAAAATTGATAAAGATTTAAATCCTATACATGTAAAAAGGGGATTTGGATTACTTTCAAAATCAGATTGTGATCTCAGAAAGGGAGTCCATATTGATCTATTTAACTTTTTCTTTAATAGAAGTATTTCTGGTTATGCATTTGGAGGAGCATATGAAAGTGCTTCGCTAAATGCAATAAGTGCAGCCTTATTAGGTAGAAAAAAATACGAGCATGAAGAAGAAATTTATGAAATGGAATATGATATCCTTACGTGGTACAATCTAAAAGATTCAATATTAACCTTAGAACTGACACAGTTCAATAATTCATTAGTATGGAATTTAATCATTTTATTGTGCAGAATAACCAAATTACCCATTCATGAAATGGTTAGACGTCAAATTTCAACTTGGATCCAGAGTATTTTTTATTTTGAACATCGTAGAAAACAATATCTTATTCCAAGGCGAGCAGAAATCTCAGAATTAAAAAAAGGTGGAAAATTAACTTCTAAATTTGATGAGGAAAAATTTTTAGGTGCTTATGTTGTTCCACCTATACCTGGTATCCATTATAATGTTGTAGTGATGGATTTCGCCAGCCTATATCCTTCCATTATTAAAGAAGCTAATCTTTCTTATGAAACTGTTCTCTGTCCTCATGATGATGATAAAAATAATTTTGTAAAAGGATCCCCTTATCCTATCTGCACACATAAAACGGGTATTTTTGCGTATGTTGTAGGATTTTTCCGCGATATTAGAGTAAAATTTTTTAAACCTAAATCAAGTGATAGAAATACTTCCTCAAAACAGAGAAGCTATTATCAAACTATTCAACAAGCTCTTAAAGTATTTATAAATGGGTCATATGGGGTTTTTGGTAGTCAAAATTTTCCATTGTTTTGCTTACCTGTTGCTGAAAGTACTACTGGCATAGGACAATATTCAATCAAGCAGACTATTAAAAAAGCAGAGGAAATAGGAGTAAAAGTATTATATGGTGATACAGATTCAGTCTTTCTAGCGAGCCCAACCAAGCAACAAATGAAAGAAATAGCTGAATGGAGTAAAAAAGAATTAGATTTAGACTTAGAGGAGGAAAAAACATATCAATTCTTAGCACTATCTCAGCGGAAAAAGAATTATGTAGGTATATATAGGGACACTAAATATGTTGACATAAAAGGATTAGTAGCTAAAAAGAAAAATACTCCGGATTTTATCAAAAAGGTTTTCAATGAGATATTAAATATCTTAAAAAATGTTGCGAATGATCAGGAATTTAAGAAAGCAAGAAAGAAAATAATCGAAATTATAAAAGACAATAGAAATAAAATAGGTAATCCTGATGCATTTAATTTAGAAGATTACGCTATTAATATTAGTATACAGAAAGATATTAGCAAATATGATAAGGTAATTCCTCAACATGTAAGAGCCGCTAAAGAACATCAGAAAGCCAGTGGAAAAGAATATCAAAAAGGTGAAACAATACGTTTTATTAAAAGCAATGATAAAACCGGAGCGAAAGTTCTGGAATTAGCAAAATTCCAAGATTTAGATGTCTCAAAGTATAGAGATCTTTTACAATCGGCATTAGAACAGGTATTGGACGCTTTAAATATTGAATTTGAAGAGATTATATATAAAGGATATCAAAAAAGACCAAAGAAAGAGATTGAAACTAAGAAATTGGATGCTTTTTTTTAACCTATAATATCTTTATAAGATATAAAGATAAATTAGGAACATTATTAATCCACAGAATATTGGATTAGTAATATTATCATCTATTTTTAAATTTAACAAATCAATAATTAAAAATGTTAAAGCTCCACTAATTGAAATAACTATAATTTTAATTAAAGCCATAAATGGCTCAAAAATTAAAAACACGATAATAGAACAACCTAGAGATGATAAAAAGCCAGCCAGATATCCAATTATAGTTTTCTTACTTCCTTTGGGAAAGTTTTTCTTTCCAAAACGTATTCCAAAAAGAGAAGCTGCTCCATCACCTAAAGTAGAAATTAATGCTGTTGCTGAAAAAATACTTATAGGTAAGAAAAAAATAGGAACAAAAGACAAAACTAACGCTACAGGTTTAGTAAACTCATATAATTCATTAGGTTTTAACGTTTTTGCCAAAATATTAGAAATAGAACTTGGCATTAAATGATAAATGTTCTTCTTTTCAAATATATACGATAAACGCACATAATCTAATACTGCAAATATCAATATACCTGTGTATCCGACAGTTAAAATCAAAAAAACAGCGTATTCCTCTCCACTTATGCCCCAAAAAAGGTCTGCATCCCATAGTCCATCCCATATTTTAACGGCAAAAAACCACAAAAAAATAATTACCACAACTGGTATTAAATGAAAGGCTTTCCTATGTAAATCGGTGATTAATGGATAATTCTTATTACCAGATTTATCTTTATAAACAGAATCCATTTTTTCTAAGAAATTTTCAATTGTCCTTTCATGTTTTAATTCATTGTTGTTCTTAATTACGAATCGATGTTGATAAAATAATATAAAAAAAATAAGAAGTGGAGCATATATACATATTATTTGCATTGATAATGATTGAAACCATCTAGTATGCGCATCATCTCTTATATAAAAAAAAGGATATAATATTCCTGCAAGAATCCAAAGTAAAAATACTAGCATTGAATTAATTATATTATGTTTCTCTGAAAATTTCTTTCTTAACTTGACTGCATAATATAATTGAGCGAAAGCATTTACAATAAATAAAATTGTAATAGATAAGGTAAAGAAGTTAAAAATCATCTTAATCTAAATTAAATCAATATCTCAAAAATAATTTTGGAAAAAATTATTCTTTTCTAAAGAGTATAAGAATTATATAGTAAATTTAATGAGGTCTCCATTTTTTAAGACATATTGTTTGTCATGGCAAGCAATTCCATTTATCGTTGTTTTTAAATTTCTTTCTTCTTCAGTGATATTGTATTTTTTAAATATTCTTTTTAGATTACTACCTTCTGGTATGGCTATTATTGATTCCTCTGGCCCATATTGTCTTAAATCAACAGAGAGCTTAACTCTAACCTCTATTGAATTTGATTGTGGAATTTCTACAAACATTAAAGCCATTCTTTTTGGAAACAAGGCTACTCTGTCACCTTCTTTAATCTCTTTTCCAAGATCACAATATTTATGATTTACAAATATATGACTTACTTTGTCTTCTTTAATATCAAGGTTTTCTAAAATATCATATGCAGTCTTGACTTTCTTATTTTGAATATTAATTATTAAAGGGCTACTGTCTCTATTAACACCTTGCTGGTCTTTTTGCTTTAAATCCCCATATAGTATTACTGTTATTGACATCTTATAAAATTCTACAAAAATTTTGCTTTAAAAATATGAATAAAACGGAGAATTTATCCCCTTTTTTAAGAACTTAATAAATCTACAAAATTAAAAATATTCTATTATGAATTAAAAGAAAAACTAAAATAAAATAAAAAAAGTGTCAAAAAGTAATTTATAAGCCAAATAAGAGGATATTATCTATTACTTCATGAATTTTCTTCAAATTTTCCTCGCCTAAAGCCTTATCTATGTTTACTTTCAGATCTAAAGCAGTACTGAAAGCTTTAAAAAAAGTGTTCTGTAAAGTACTATTGAATCCGCTTTTTACTTCATTTTTTTTCTTGAAATATTCAACTCTATTTAGCATAGCATCCTCGTATTCTTTTTCAGCTGAGGTTTTCAAGTTGGTTAATTTACGAAGCTTAAGCCCGTCCTTTGTTTCTATAATTTCTTCTGACATTTATTCATCCTCCTTTTCTAATTCATTTCTATCAATACCGCCATTTTGAGCAACTTCTGTTTCTAATTCAGGTTCAAGGTCTTCTCTGGCCTGACCAACTGAAGTATCAAATTCGTTTCTGACCTTTTGGGTAACCTTTTTAGCAATTTGTTTTTCTATATTGGGACGATGCAACGTATTCATTGTACAGAATGAAATCTCTTTTACAGAGCCATCGGGCATAGCAACTCCAAAATGTACAATACATCTTTTTGTTCTTTCAAGATCCATATTATATGCATCTTGGAAATGCATCGAGCTCAAGAGTAACGTTCCGTAGCTAAATGAACTAATACTCTCCCAATCTCCATTCATTATTAATCTACCAAACATTTCCATAAGTTTTCCCGGTTTTTTCATATATTGCAATACTCCTAAAAGAAATCTTGCACGAAGCTGTTGTTTGTCTAAAAAGTTGAGACCTTTATCAAGTGTCTTTCCAAAATCACCCAAGAAGTTCTCAAAAAACTTAATTTGCTCTCTTTCCTTATGTTTGACTTTTTCCCAGAATCGATTAGCAAAATTTATTACTTTTAATGGATCAAAATATTCCATAATAGGAATCATTTCATGAGTATCAGGGTCAATAGCCATGTAACTTGCAAATCCACAATCTGGGTGACATGTAAACTCAATAGGCTCTACATCCGCTAAGTATGCGATAAGTCTACCGAACTCTACAATGGTTGTTAACGGATACCATGCATTATCCATGCTGATCTTTCCACCAGTTTGTTCCTCTATTGCTTTTAGAACATCTGCATTTGTAATTCGAAGATCATCCATCTCTTCTGCTGTAATCCGTCCACATAGCGAAACTGGTTGGAAAGTAATACCTCGCACAACATCAATATTATCAATAGAATATTGTATTATATTCCCAATCTCAATGTCAGTAACACCCTTGGCAATAGTTGCAACTAAAACAACGGAACTAAGACCTGCTTCTCGACAGTTATCGATTACTCTCTGTTTATATGTCATAAGGTTTTTAATTCCACGAGTTTTTTCATAAGTAATATCATTAATCCCATCAAATTGGAAATATAAGGTATCTAAACCCATTTCCCAACATTTTTTAGTAAATTCTAATCCGCCTTTCTTACGTTGGAATCCGTATCCGTTAGTAGCTACTATAACCTCTTTGAAACCTTTATCTTTTGCCATCTTGCAAATTTCAGGAAAATCCTTTCTTACTGTTGGTTCTCCTCCGGTGAACATGATAGCAACGGCAGGAATTGGTTTGTTTCTAAAGTGGTCCATAATTCTCCCGATTTCTTCTAATGTTGGTTCAATTAAATAACCAGATTTTTCCACATTAGCATAACAGAAATTACAGTTAAAATTACAACGATTAGTTAAATCAATTAAAGCCAATGCGCATGTAGATTTATGCTCTGGGCAGAGTCCACAGTTATAAGGACAACCTCGTGGATCTTCTGGTGCACAATCCGCAGGATTAGCTTCTCCATCCTTATCAAATTGCCATACAATATTTCCGTCTTTGTCTTTCATTGCATGGTGAGTCCATTTGTAATATTTTGCGGAAGAGCTTATTTTGTCTTTAAAATCGCCATGTTCAGGACAATTTTTTTTCATCCATATCTCTTCATTATCATCTTCGTAAACTTCAGCTGGAATTCTATCCATGCATTCTGGGCATATGCTAAAAGTCTTTCTGTAATATTTTGCGTCTAAAACGTCTGTTCCATCTAAATGATACATTCTAAATTTTCTCCAATTTTAAGTGTTTTATTCAAATAATTAATTAAACAAAATTAAGTTTCAAGTTATATAAAGATTTTACTACAATTACTACAATTAACAATCTCAATAGTTCATACTCTTATTAGTATTATTTTATTAATTATTATAAATCATACATTCACCCTTCCTTCTGTGAAGAAATGATATTTTTGAGCTATTTTTAGAATATTTTTTTAAATTTTAAAATTTATGTAATACTCCATGGGATTATGCTTGTTTTAAAAGTGATACAATATAATCCCACTTTCTGTTAACTTTATCTGCTATACGTAATCTATTGAAAATCTTATATTCAAATGCTCCTATTAGATTATACATATGCTTCACTTGTTTAAATACTTCAAAATTTTCAAATTCATTCTCAAATTCATTGATATTTTTAGAATTCCATAAGATTTCGTTATAGTTAACATTATTATTTGAATCTTTTAATTTTTCTGATAAAATATTTATCCAAAAATTAGCCATTTCCATAGAATAATAAAGCCCAGAAGAACCAAATGGATTTATAAAACCTGCGCTATCACCTAATAACACCACACCTGGATTTGGGATAAATTTATCTGCCATCTTAGCGTTCGGTAATTGGGTTGGTTCTTCGTAATCAATATTAGCTCCTTTAAAAAATTCACTAAAACCAGGATATGAGGCTTTAATATAATCCCAAACTTTCATTATTTCATTAATATTAGGAATTTTAACAGTTTTCATATTCGGAACTTGACCCATTCTTAACATCAAACCTACTTCTGCTTTTTTATTATCTAAAGGGAAGAAGTAAGCAACACTTGGAGGAAAGTTTGGGGAATAATCTAAATCACCATTACCTATAAAAAAGAATTCCAAATCTGGATGTTCTTCTAGATCATAATTTGCATTGCTAATAAGAGATTTAATTATAGGACAATTCATCTCATTATAAGATATACCATATTTTTTTCCAATAACTCCTTCATAGCCACTACAATCCAAAATTACATTTCCGTAGATTTCGTTAATATTGTCTTCTTTATCTCTGTATTTCACACCTATAGTCATTTTATTTCTTTCAATAGGTTCGATAACTTCACTATTTAGTAAAATATTTACTTTTAATTCATTGGCTACCTCAACAAAGCGATCAATGAATCTACGCCATTTAAAGAAATAATGAGGATAATCCCGATAAGTAGTACTGGATTTTAAATCACCGGGTGAATGCCAAACTCGTCCACCATTAGATTTCAATCCAATTGAAGGAAGAAAATCTTTACCTAAAATGTCATCCACTATAGGCATATGAGCCATTCCTTCACCTCTCGGTTTTGGCCCAGCAATTTTTCCTTTTTCTAATATAATTGCTGAAAAACCTTTTCTGGCAGCTACTATTCCTGCAGTTAAACCCGCTGGCCCCGCCCCCACTATTGTAAAGTCATAAAAAAGAGTCTTTTCAAGATTCATAGTAGGTAAATAATCTTTTATTGAATTAATTTGTTTCGAGAAAAGCTAGTTATTTTTATACTTTGATTCTTGAATTAATATTTGGAAATTTTTAACCATGTCCTCTAAATTTGAAAAGCTAGGAATATTATTTTTACCTAGTTGATAAGAAATCTTACGCACTTCTTCAAATTCTCCTACTAAATACAGAAAAACAGGTTTAGGATAATTGGAAATTATATCAATTAGATTATCCACATCATTTACAGCTCTAAATTGCCTTGAGCAAAATATCATATTAAAAATTCCTTCTATTTCGGGTTCCTCTAACAAAATATTATAAACAGATCGGATAACATCCCTTGGATTTTTACTATTAGTCATAGCTTTTTCCATAGCTGGCCAAATATCTACAAATGCAAACTTATTTGGGGGCATCCATGAAGGGAATAATTCTACAAGAGCAGAATATGCTTTCTCTCCCAAAATTGGAAGTTTTAGTCCGTATTGCATTGTAAGATCAGCTGAAATTGTTCCTGCTCCTCCTGATCCAAAAACTTGCGCAACCCCTCCTCGTTTTGGTAAAATTTTCTTGGAATTATATAACATAGAAAAAGTCCTCGCAAATTCAAATAATTCAAAAAAATTCCGAGCTTGAATAATTCCTGATTGTTTGATCACACCTTCGGTTAACTTGAAGTCTTCTGAAAGAGCGGCTGTATGACTTAAAGAAGAATTCTGACCTTGAGATGTTAAACCCCCCTTAACTAAAATAATTGTTTTATTTGGTAACTTTTTTGCCTTTTTACATAAATTAATGAATTTTCTCGGGTCTTTAAACGATTCAAGATACATAGCAATAACGCTTATATCATTATCATTTAAAAAATAATCTAAAAATTCTATTTCACTTAAATCCATTTTATTTCCAATAGAACATATATATCTAAAACCAAGATTAGGATATTTAGTGACTACATGGGTGAAATATCCCCCATTTAGCATACCTGATTGACTTATAACAGCAATATTTCCTCTTTTATATTCATTAAATACTAAAAAGGAAGTAAAGAAGCCTCCTTTATTTTCTTTTTTGCTATCAGTATCGATTCTAGTGAGACCCATACAATTTGGCCCAACAATTCTTATTTTAGAAAAAGCACTACTTATATCTAAAATTTGGTCGCTTAAATCACGGCCTTTCTCACCAACCTCCTCGAATCCAGAAGTTTCAATAATTGCTCCTTTTATGCCTTTTTTAACGCATTCTTCTAATAATTCTGGAATTAAATGATTTGGAACATAAAATATGGCAATATCTATTTCTTCCTCAATGTCTAAAACTGACTTTTTAAATTCTAAACCATGTATTTTACCAGTTGCGTTAGGATTAACTGGAAATATTTTTCCATTAAAGTTATTTAGCACAAGATTACTTAAAATACGATAGCCTCCCTTTAACATGTTTTTTGAAGCTCCAATAACTGCCACAGTTTTAGGATTAAGAAAAACATCAACAATATTATTATTATTCAAGCTTAACACGTCTTAGGATAATCCAATTTCCTAATTAAAAAATCAATAAATAAAATATTGCTTTAGTTAAAAATTGTATTTTAATCACTAAAAAACCTAGTTTATTAAGTAAATATAAGAAATCTTCAAGAATTTAATTCCAATAAGAAGAATTTAGGAAGTCTTTAATGTAATACTTTTGTTTCCTGTCTTAAAGCATTTAATTTAGATTGGTACTCAGGACATACTTTATATTCCGGAAAACTGCATCTACTTTTTGGAAGATTACAGCCCTTAAAGAATGGGCAAGAAAGAATATGTAAATTTTGTGGGATATCTAATTTTTTTTCCATATACTTACCTCACTCCCTAGTAAAAATTAAGTGTATTAATGATCATCCAGCGATGAAATGTTAAAAAGTTAACTGTAATAAAACATTTGTTTATATATTAAGTAAAAAAGAAATTTGAATAAATCAATGTTCATTTAATTAAATTTTATTTAATCCTCCTTGATTCTTTTTAATTCTATTGTCACCTCATTCACTTTATCTATACACGTTAGCTCGATAATATCAGGATCTCCAACCCAATCTGAAGGAAATCCACCCCCAAATTGGAGCATTATTATATATGAGAAGATATCATGATAAAAAAACCCACACAATTGCGGATAGGAACCATATCCGCTCAATTCTATTTGATCCCCCACTTTATGACCCGCGGAACAGGTTCCTTTCACATTTTTTATTGTTCCAACAATTCGATAACCTAATTTTGGTTTTTCACTCAATATCTTTTACCTCTAAAAGTTGTTTTATCTGAATAATAGATAATATTCAGAACTAATTTATAAAATTAATTTAAAATTAATTATAAGGAGTTTGAAAGGTGCATCCTTTCACTCTTCTACTATCTAAAATTTCTTATAGTAGATTCATCGTAGGTTCTCCTTGCTTTTTATGCTAATTTTTGAACGCTTCAAAATTCCGTAAAATACAGTAATAGAAACGATAATTCCATTGAACCAGCATATGTACGTTCTCGGTGATGCCGTCGATGACCCCCAATACAGAGGTTTCCAGAACGATCCATTGATAAGTCCATATACCATCAAAAAGAGAGACCTGATGATCCTGTCATTCAAGAGTGAAAAGGAGCTGGCTTCCTCGAAGA
>JBHLPZ010000072.1:0-13167 GCA_048885325.1 Candidatus Odinarchaeota archaeon | reverse complement strand
ATAGATCTCTCCCATTGCAAAAGTTTTTCATACGCCTGTCCCATCATTACCCATCCTGTAGAAAAGCTTGGATCTATTTTTAGAGCCTCTTCCCAATATCTAATGGATTTTTTATATTTTTTCTTCTTGCTGTACTTCTCTGCTAAGTTAATAACTTCATTAAAATTTGACATTAGACTTTAATTCATCCATAAAGTTATTTTAATTACATTTAGTTTGGAGAACATTTATATCTATTTATTTTTGCTTTTTTTCAAAATTCCTTTGAAATTTGAATGGAAAGATTAATTCAGAGTCTGATTTCAATGAAAATTCCTTTGAAAAGACAAATAAAATAATTAGTTAATCTTTGTTTTTTTTCCTTAATAAAATCAGAAGCTTATTCCAGAACTACAAGAAAAAAAGTGAAAGCATCAAATCAAAGTCTTTAGAGATCAAATAAATAAAAGGAAAAAAATTTAGAGGAAAATTGAGGGTAGCGGGATGTGGCTAGTGAAAATAGAATAAAAGATTCCTGTAGTAAAATGAACGAGCCCTAAGATACCTGCTATCATTAGATTCTTGGTATTATGTTTAATACCATGGATCATTAACAATACAAAACCATTCAATCCAATAATACTAAACATCAATCTCGTAAAATTAGTTATTATTAAGATAGGCGGATTCCCAGTTAAGATGTATATGATAGGGCTTAACCAACCACTTAGAATTATTGAAAAAAATCCAAAAGATACCATCCAGAGAATCCCAGCAATTTTAAGAAAACTTGAATATCTTTCTTGGTTAGTTTTACCGAAAACGAAAAAAAAGAGTCCGTACGTTATGAAAAACGGTAATGATCCAATCAATCCAAGAAATACCAAATAACTGATTATAATTATTCTCTCTATTTCGGTTAGAGAGGAGTATGCGACTAATGGAAGTGCTATTGGTAAGATACTAAAAATTATATTTATAATCGCAGCACTCTTTAAGAGACCTGTCTTTTTAATTTCTTCACCTAAATTCTTAATGTAAATTAAAATGAAAATATTTAAAATTACTGTAAAAACGGCAGCAATTATGGGCGGTATTGCTGAATGAATGAGCATATAATACGAGAGATATTGGTAATATTCAAATATAACAGTCATTTTTATCACTTTATTTATTTTTAAAAATTAACGTTTAGATTTTAGATGTAATCAGAGATGAACACAGAACTTTTATACACTACTGTCAAACAATCAATAAAAAGTTTTGTTTTTTTAAAATCAGTAGTTTTCAAAATCTTATTATATTAAATCCAATCATTTTTTAGTACTAGATTATTAAATTCCTCAATCAAATTAGGTAAAATTTTCGAAATGGGATAAAAATAACTATTTTAATAATTCGATTATCAAAATTTTATTATATTGGAAAATAACAAATTATTTAAGTATAAATAACCTAAAAGTTAAAAAAAGAATGAAAAAATGCCAATTCCCTATAAAAAAGTAATTCTAATATCGGAAATTGATTATTATTAACAAATAAAATCTGTAGAAAAAGATATATACAAAATTGTCAAATTAGAGGTGGATGTGTAAAAAAGGATGGAAAAATCTGATACGCATCGGATTGGATACTATGCTTGTCAATGAGGTATTAATATTCGTGGTAAGGTTGATTGCAATAAGCTAGTAGAATTTGCTAAAAGCCTCGATGGGGTAATTGTCTCAAAACAGCACAGCTTTCTATGAACAGAGAGCGGACAAAATGAGATTATTGAAGATATCAAAGAGAAAAAATTAAATCGTATTGTGGCTTCTGCTTGAACTCCTCGTACTCATGAACCGATTTATAGAGGATCCATCGCCAAAACCGATTTAAACCCATATTATTTTCAGATGGTTAATGTTCGAGAACATTGTTCTTGGTGTACAGAAAAGAATGAAGAAGCTTTAGACAAAGCTAAAATTTTAGTAAAAAGTGGGATTGAGCGAGCAAAAAAACTTGAGATTGTGCCAATTAAAACTGTTCCTGTTGAAAAAGCTACACTGATAGTAGGTGGAGGGATAGCAGGAATGAATGCTGCTTTAGATCTTGCGAATGAGGGTATTAAAGTTTATCTTGTAGAGAGTAAAACAACTATAGGAGGTAGAATGGCACAATTAGACCGGACTTTTCCCACTGATGACTGTGCTATATGAATATGTGGTCCTAAAATGTTAGATGTCAATCGAAATGAAAATATAGAGATTTTAAGTTATAGTGAAGTAAAAGAGGTTTCTGGTTATGTTGGTAATTATGATATAACTGTTGAAATGAAACCAAGGTATGTCAATGAAGATTGCAATGGATGTGGAGCTTGTGCCGAAGTTTGTCCTGTTTATACTTCTAACTATTTTGATGAGCATTTGGGTGCTCGTAAAGCCATTGATATTGCATTCGGTCAAGCAGTACCTTTTTTATATGATGTACATAGGGATTCATGTGTTGAATGTTTTAGTTGTATAGAAGCTTGTGAGTTAGACGCTATAGATTTCAGTCAAGTTCCTAAAGAGGTAAAATTTAAAGTTGGCTCAATAATCATAGCAACTGGATGGGATATTTATAAACCTTTTGGAGAATATGGTTATGGTGAGTTTGAAAACGTAATAACTCAAGCCCAATTAGAAAGAATGCTAGCACCAAATGGACCTTTAGAGGGACATGTAAGGCGCCTATCAGACAATAAAAAACCAAAAGAAATTGTTTTTATTCAGTGTGTCGGTAGTAGAGACACAGAACGGCCATATTGTAGCGGTGTTTGCTGTATGTTAGCATTAAAGAATGGAAAATTACTTAAAGAAGAATTTCCAGACGTAAATATTACAATATGTTATATAGATATAAGAACTAATGAAAAAGGTTTCGAAGAATATTATCAGAGGGCTAAAGATTCAGATATTAAGATGATTCGAGGTAAAGTTGGTGAAATTACAGAAGACCCTGAGAGTAAAGACATTAAAATTAGAGTTTATTCCTCCTTAACAGATGAGATCATTAAAATAGATGCTGATCTAGTAATTTTATCTACCGCAGCATTACCTTCTGAAGGAACACAACAAATTGTAAAAGTCTTAAACTTGGATGCTGATAGAAATGGATTTTTAACCGAATCCCACTTTGGCTTAATGCCACAAGAAACCAAAACGAAAGGTATATTTATAGCAGGATTCGCTCAAGGACCAAAAGATATTGCCTATTCCGTATCTCAAGCAAGAGCAGCAGCGAGTAAAGTTGCTGAATTAACCGCACCAGGAGAAATAGATATTGAACTTATTACTGCTGAAGTGGATGATAAATTTTGTATCTCATGTAAAAGATGTGAAAAAGAATGTCCTAAGATGGCTATTAAAGTAGTTGATGAGGAAGGTGCTGTGGTTGATGAAATAAATTGTGATGGATGCGGCATATGTGCAACCTGTTGTCCTACACAAGCTATTGATATTCGATACTACCGTGATTATCAATTATATGCTGAGATTGATGGATTATTAGAAGGAGGTTAAACAAGGAAATGGAAGATTATAACTACAAAATTATTATGTTTGCTTGTTTAAAGTGAGGTTATAGTGCTGCTGATTTGGCTGGAGTTTCTCGTTTAAAGTATACCCCCTCAGTAAAAATCATTAAAGTTAAGTGCACTGGAAGGATTGATGTGAAACATATGTTATACACCATCAAATCTGGAGCTGATGGTGTTATGATTGTTGGTTGAAGACCTGATGAATGCCAATTTAAAAATGGTAATTATACTGCCCAAAGGCATGTAGATTTAGCGAATAGAATTTTAGACTCTCGAGGGTTTGGAAGTCAAAGAATTAACATGTACTGGTTAAGTGGTGCCGAATCTGAAAAGTTAGTTAAAAGTGTTGAGGACGCTCTTGAAAAAATAAGGCGGTCTGGACCAAACCCGATTAATACTGTGAAATCTATTAAAAAGAAAGTAATAACTACTCCCGTAGAATGAACCTTAAAATAAAATTTTAGTTTTAAGGCGACTTACCTCGCAAAGGGGGGGTTTTAGATTATTTAATAAAATAATTGGATTTTTTTAGTTAAGGATAGAAATGGATTAAAATATGGTTCAAATAGTAAATAATAAATTGTTCAATGGAATTTCTCCCAAGGAATTACTAGAAGCAACATATAAAGCCTCTGAAAATTTCCAAATTAGAGCATTTTTCGAAGCAAAAGAAGAAATATTAAAAACGGGGAAATATTCTGAGCAAGAATTCTACGAAATTCTAGATGCTCTAATAGATGCAGAAACTGAACGTAAACTAGTCTTGGAACAATTAAGAGGTAAAAAACCATTATTCTTAGAAGAAATTGCTAAAAGTATTAAAGATTTTCCAGCTGAAAACGTAATCCGAGACGTTATTTATTTGAAGGAGCAAGGATACGTAGAAGAACACGTCGAAATTAAAATAAAAAAGGTAATAATAAAAATAAAAGGTGAAGAAAAAGAAGTGGAAGAAGAAGAATATTTCTATAGATATCAAGTTAAAGAGGTGCCACATGATTTCATTGAACATTATTTTGAACCAGTTTCAATAGTATTCGATTCAGGAGTATGTTGTTATTGCGGGTGGTGTTCTTCTGTTTGCCCTGTTAATGCAATAGAAGTAACAGCAGATATTCTTGAAATCAATAATAATACTTGTATTAATTGTGGTATTTGTTTTACAGTATGTCCTCGCTCCTTTTCTATTGATCAAGTATATCAGAGTATCAAAAAACTAGATAAATCACTGACTTTCTCCGAAAAAATTGGGGGTTATATTAATGCTTATACTGGAACAACAACTAAAGATGCAATTAAAAAAGTATGCCAAGATGGAGGGATTGTAACATCTTTATTAGAATACTTATTAAAGAATAAGTTAGTAGATGCGATAATAGCAGTGCAACATTCTAACGATTTATGGAGACCCGAACCAATTATAGTAGATGATATAAAGGAATTATATAAGACAGGGGGTACAAAATATGCTAATGCACCCTCATTAAAAATAATAGACCAAGCAAAGAAATATAATAAGATAGCTGTTGTAGGGGTTCCTTGCATGATGAAAGCTATTGAAAAGGGGACTCTATTTCCAAGTGGACTCCCTTTCTTTAAAAATATTAAGTATAAAATTGGCTTATTTTGCATGGAGTCATTCTCTTATGATGATATTATTAAGTTGACTAAAGATAAATTTAACCAGGATATAAATGAATTAACAAAGATGAACATAGATAAAGGCAAATTCATAATTAATTTAAAATCTGGAGAAGAAATGGCCATAGATTTGAAAGAAGTCCAATCATATGCACGAGGTAACTGTCATTACTGTGAAGATCTGACCTCAGATTATGCAGATATCTCAGTAGGTTCCATTGGCTCACAAAGTGGTTATTCTTCTGTAATAACACGTTCAAAAGAAGGAGAAGAAATCTTTAAAGGAGCAGTAAATGCTGATTTGATAAAATATCAAGATTTAAAAGAAGTGAAACCAGGACAAGGTGTAGTTGAAAGGATAGCTGCTTCTAAAAGAAAAAAATGTAAACCTATTGTATTAGAATCCCAAAATAAATAAAATATGTAAAAATAATGAGTTCTAAAACGTTCCAGGATCTTATTGAGGAGGTTCATAATAAAGGCATCTGCCAAGAATGTGGCGGGTGTGTAAGCTTTTGTAGTTCAGCAGAATATGATGTGATTGGATTAAAAGATCCGTATAAACCTCCTGAATATATTAATAAAGATAAATGTCTTGAGTGCGGGATTTGTTATTATATATGCCCACAAACTCATATTTTAGATAATGAACTTAATCAAACTTACAAATTTGAAGGATTTTCAAAAACCCCAATTGGATATTATGAAGATATTTACTCCTGTCAAGCAACAGATAAGGAATTTCTAGATTATGGAACTGATGGTGGAGTAGTAAATTCAATTATAAACTTTTTAATTGAAAAAAAATTAATTGATGGCTCTATTGTCTCGAAAACTGATGCACCTTTTTCAAGAGAGGCTACTTTTGCTGACAGTAAATATGATTTAATAAAAACTTCAGGAGCTAAATTAGATATATCTCCCCACCTTGATGAAATACAAAAATTTTGCACATATACTCATTCTATTCCGAAATTAAATCACTATAAATTTAAAAAATTGGCGGTTGTAGGAACTCCGTGCCAACTCTATACGATTAGGTGCATGCAAGATTTAGGAGTAACCCCTTCAGAAAATGTAGAAATATGTTTAGGCTTATTTTGTTATGAAAATTTTTTCTTCGAAAAGTTTCAAATTGAAAAATTCGAAAAAGATTTCAATATAAAATTTACAGATATTGAGAAAATAAATATTAAGGAAGATGTTATATTTAAGTTAAAGGATTCGGGAACTGGAGAAAAAATTATTCATATTCCCTTTATCCATTTAAAAGATTATATGCGTCCTGCATGTAATGCTTGTAGTGATTTCACAAATATTTATGCTGATATTTCTTTTGGGGGATTAGGTTCACAAGATAAATATACTACTGTTATCCCGCGAACTAAAAAAGGAATGGAAGTATTTAAAAAAGTTTTAGACGCAGGAATAATTAGAGCAGTAAATCTTGATGAAGAAAAAAAGGATAAAATGATAAAATTGATAACCCAATATTCAGAATCGAAAGTTAAACGTCGGGAGGAATTTATGAAAAGTATACTCTAAAGAGGAGAAAACCATGACCGAATCAAAGAGAGATATAGAGAAGAAAAAACTTTTTGCAGATGTATATGATTATTTGGAGAAAATATACGAACCAGAATTAAGAAATTTATTAAAGAAGTGTTATCAATGTGGAAGATGTAGTGGTGTATGCCAACTAAGTAAAGTTCAAAAATATACACCCAGTAGAATAATTCAGTTAATTTTAGAAGGTTTTGAAAATAAAATATTGGAAAGCGGTGAACTTTGGGATTGTTTAACATGTAATCAATGCCTTAAGGATTGTCCCGTAAAAATAAATTTTGCAGATATTGTGCGAATGGCTCGTTATAAAATGAGGCATGAGATAAGTCAAAATTCTGATGAACTTGTGGCACATAAAGGCATATATACTACAATTTCTGAAATAATGAGTCGTCCATATATTAACCCTGATAGAAATATGGATTGGATACCTAAGAATTGTAAGATATCAAATAAAGGTGAGATATTATATTATGTTGGATGCTTGCCATTCTTTAATTATGAATTTGATAATTTAAACTCTATTGCTATTAGCACACTAAAATTAATTTGTCAGATTGAGAAAAAAACTATTGTAGTTTTTAAAGAAGAAATCTGTTGTGGTCATGATATTTATTGGGGGCAAGGAAAACTAAAGACATTTATAAAACTTGCTAGAAAAAACCTTGATAAATTCAAAAATGCAGGAGTAAAGACTATTATTACTGCCTGTGCAGAATGCTATAGAACATTTAAGGTTGATTACGCAAACATTTTTGATGAATTTAATGAAAATTTTGAAGTAAAACATATTATTGAATATATTTATGAGAATTGGAAAAGTCAAAAAATTGAATTTAAAAACCCAAACAAATCAAAAGGAAAAATACATTTTACATACCACGATCCCTGCAGATTAAGTAGATTTTTACCAGAAGATACTAATATAACTAATATGGTTAGAGAAATTTTTAGAGAATTTAAGGATTTAGGATATCAATTCAATGAAATGGCACATAATAAAGAAAATTCGCTGTGCTGTGGTGTAAATTCTTGGATGAATTGTAATGAAAAATCAAAAGCTTTAAGATATAAGCGAATGCAAGAAGCGAAATTAGCGGGATCGAAATTAATTACTTCTTGTCCAAAATGTAATATACATCTCACTTGTCTTCAAAATGATTTTGAAGATATTGCATCAATTGAAATTTTGGATTTTTCAGAGTTCATATTGGATCATGTTAAAATTATTCATACTAAAAATAAAGGTGATTGAAAAAAATAATGGAAGGATCTGTTTTAGTTATTGGAGGAGGGATCGCAGGTATCCAAACTTCATTAGACCTAACAGAATTAGGTTTTAAAGTATATTTAGTAGAGAGAACTCCCTCAATTGGTGGCCGTATGGCTCAGCTAGATAAAACATTTCCAACTAACGATTGCAGCTTATGTATTCTTGCTCCAAAGATGGTTGAAGTATTTCGTAATCCAAATATTGAACTTATGACTTATCATGAAGTAAAAAAAGTGTCTGGAGAACCTGGGAATTTTTCTGCTATTATTCTTAAAAAGCCAAGATATATAGACGAGACTAAATGTAAGGGGTGTGGAGATTGTGCTACAAAATGTCCAAAAATAGAAGTTCCTAATCTATTTGATATGAAGTTAGGCAAAAGAAAATCTGCGTACATCCCATTTCCTCAAGCAGTTCCTCCAGTTTACTTAATAGATCCTGAACTATGTTTAAAGATAAATAAAGGAGTATGTGGGGTTTGTGCTAAAGTTTGCCAAGCTGAAGCAATAGATTTTGAACAAAAACCTAAAGAAGTGGAATTAAGAATTGGAGCTATTGTGGTTGCTACTGGTTTTGATATGCCAGCTGAAAAGTTAACCTCAAGGTGGGGGTATCAATATAGTAATGTAGTAAGTGCTCTTGAATACGAAAGAATATTATGTGCATCAGGACCTTTTGGTGGCCATGTTTTGCGACCAAGTGATCAGAAAGAGCCTGAAAAGATAGCATTTATTCAATGTGCTGGTTCAAGAGACTTACATGAGGGTATACCATATTGTTCAAGTGTCTGTTGCATGTATACAGCTAAAGAATCAATTATAACAAAAGAACATTCTGAGAAATCACAGTGCTATGTATTTAGGCATGATATTAGAGCTTATGGTAAAAATTTCTATGAATTCACCCAGAGAGCTCAGAAGGAATATGGAGTGAAATATTTCCAGACAAAAATAAGTAAAATCGTAGAGGACCCTGAAACTAATGACTTAATTATACACTATGAAAATTTAAAAACAGGAGAATTTAATAATTTTCAAGCTAATTTGGTAGTGTTAGCCACTCCGCTAGTTCCCTCAAAGGGAACGAAGATGTTATCGAATGTTTTAGATATTGAATTGGATGTATATGAATTTTTCAAGGAAAAAGATTATTTTAATAAATCTAAATCCACGAAAGAAGGGATTTATTTATGCGGATTCTGTCAAGGTCCGATGGATATACCAGAAACGGTCGCAGATGCAAGTGGTGTTGCAGGCCAAGTAGCTGCATTTCTAAGTTCTGTTAAATTTGATCTAATCAAAGAGAAGCAGTTAGAAATACCAGAATTAGATATTAAGGATTCTGATGCACCTAGAATTGGGGTTTTAATTTGTCATTGTGGGATTAATATTGGAAAATATGTTCACGTCCCGCTACTGGCAGAATATGTGAGAACTCTACCTAATGTTGTGCATTGTGAAGATAATTTGTATTCTTGTAGCTCGGATTCTCAAGCAAGAATTAAAGAATTAATTACTAATCATAACTTAAATAGATTTGTTGTAGCATCATGTACTCCACGGACACATGAAGCTCTCTTTCAGGAGACTTGCCAAGAAGCTGGGTTAAATAAGTATTTATTTGAAATGGTCAATATTCGTGATCAATGTTCTTGGGTTCATATGGATGATGCGGAAGCCGCTACTCAAAAAGCTAAAGACTTAATAAGAATGGCTGTTGCCAAATCAAGGTTATTGAAACCTTTAAAGGAAGAACTATTAAAGATTACCCCGACAGCATTAATTATAGGCGGTGGAATTGCTGGGATGAGTGCGGCATTGAATATTGCAAATCAAGGATTCAAGACATTTATAATAGAAAAAGAAAGCTTCTTAGGAGGAAATTTGAATTATTTAAATGTTTTATATCCAATCGAACAAAAAGCCTCTGATTTTCTAAACCAAACAATTGATTTAGTTGAGAAAAATAAAAATATTCAAGTTTTCTTAAATACAAAGATAAATAATATTAAAGGTTATGTAGGTAATTATGTAGTAACTATTACTGATTCAAATAACAAAACTCAAGATTTAAGTATTGGAACCATAATTGTTGCTACTGGAGGTAAAGAGCATAAACCTAAAGGTCTGTTTCAATACAATAACAAAAATAACAATGTCATAACTCAATTAGAATTAGAGCAAATATTAAAAGAAAAAGGAAAATCATGGCTTGCTAATATAAATCGGATAACGACTATTTTATGTGCAAACGCAAGGCAGCTTGAAGGCATTACTTATTGTTCAAACATTTGCTGTGGAAATTCAATCAAAAATATTAGTCTTCTAAAAAAGTTGAAACCCGAGCTTGAGATTGTTGTTCTTTACAGAGATCTTCAAATGGCTAAGAAAAAATATGAAGAATATTATCGTGAGCGCAGAAAGGATGCCATATTTTTAAGATATGATTTGGATAATCTGCCCATAGTTAAACAAGTAAATAAAAATCCAGAAAAATATAATATCAAATTTTATGACACCAATCTACAGGATTTTTTAGAATTTGAGACAGATTTAATTATCTTATCAACTCCTATAATCCCTGCGGATAATTTGGAAGAGTTAGCAAAAATGCTAAAAGTACCCTTAGATAGAAATGGATTTTTCTTAGAAGCGCATGTTAAACTTAGACCTTTAGATTTTGCAACTGATGGAATCTTCTTATGTGGGTGTGCTCAATGGCCTAAAAACATTCAAGATTCAATATCGCAAGCAAATGGTGCTGCTGCTCGAGCAAGTAGATTTTTAAGTGCTAAAGAGATTACCACCTCAGGAATAGTAGCAGAAGTAAATCCAGAAAGTTGTATAGGTTGTGGAAAATGTGAATCGGTGTGTCCATATAATGCTATTGATATTCTAGAATCAGTAAAAGATTTTGAAGAAGTTAGCTTAAATGTAAAAAAATCTTTCATAAATTCTGCTCTTTGTAAGGGATGCGGTACGTGTGCCGCAACATGCCCAAATGGAGCAATTTCAATAAAACAATACGATTTTGCTCAAATAACCGCAATGATAGAATCATATTTATTAGAAACTTAATAAAAATGAAGGTGTAAAATTATTCCAAAAGCAAAAGTTAAAGTTAAATACCCAGATTTTAAGCCTGAAATACTTGTTTTTTGCTGCAATTGGTGCTCTTATGCAGGAGCGGATTTAGCAGGGGTTTCAAGGTTTCAATATCCTCCCAACATGAGGATTGTAAGAGTTATGTGTTCTGGAAGAGTTGATCCGGCATTTGTTATGAAGGCTTTAAAGGAAGGAGCTGATGGTGTCTTAATTACTGGATGCCATATTGGAGACTGTCATTATATCTCTGGTAATGAATATGCTAAAGAAAGGTTTGAAAGATTGCATAAAATTATTATAAAACAATTGGGCATTAATGAAAAAAGAGTTCGCTTAGAGTGGGTTAGTGCTTCAGAAGGTAAACGCTTCGCGGACTTAATTACTGAGTTTACAAATCAGGTTAAGGAATTGGGGCCTTTAAAAGTAATTTAATTCTTATTCTTCTTATTACTACCACCTGTTACATTACTTGGATCTTTTTAAGGAAATCTTTTCTTTTTGGATAAAAAATGTCCAACATCACAAAAGGCTCATTTCCTATGCAAGTATCACTATGAGGCACCTTAGCGGGAATGCGATATAAATCTCCTCTTTCTACTATACGTTCTTCATCTCCAATTCGCAATTTTGCTTTACCAGAATAAATTATACCAATTTGTTCGTGTTTGTGAGAATGCAAAGGAACAGAATGACCTGGTAACGTTGCATTGAAAGCCATCATCATTTTTTCACCATGCAAACCAGTAAGAACTGTTGTTTCTAATCCATCCATCTGGGTAATTTTTGGAGCATCCTTAGGATTGATAAAATATTTACTTGTAATTTTTTTCACACCAAAATCAAATTTCAAACAATTTTTTTAATTAATATTACTTAAATGATTTTAAAAAAAACTTTTCTTACTTTATCTCTTATGGATAAGCCAAAATATAAAATTATTGTTGATTGCGATCCTGGGCTTGGAAAGAAAGCTGCTGATGTGGATGATGGTCTGGCACTCTTTTTAATGTTAAATAATCCTGATATATTTGATATTATTGGAATTACAACTATTTATGGAAATACTCCCGTAGAAGTTGGCTATAAATTAATAAAAAAATATTTAGATTTAGCAAATAAAACAGAAATTCCACACTTCTTAGGAGCTAGCTCAAAATATGCTTTAGGAACCTTAACCGATGCTTCTAAATTTTTAATTGATAAAATTCAAGAATATGAGAATGAATTAATCTTACTTACACTTGGTCCATTAACTAACATTGCGACAGTATTTCAAGTTTTTCCACATTTATTAGAAAAAGTTAAAAAGATAATTTTCATGGGAGGTACTATCGAACCTAGTTCAGCTTTTAGCCCACCATTTATTTTTGAAGATGGTTTATCTGAAATGGTTGAATTTAACTTTCAGAATGATCCAATAGCAGCAAAATTTTTAATTGAAACAGAAACAATGCTCCCAAGGATAGGTATGGGATTAGATATTTGCTGTCAAGCCGTTTTTAAAGAAGAACATCTAAAGAGAATTCAATCAATTAAGAATCCAATAACAAATTATATTGTCGAACATACTAGGAGTTGGTTGAATATTTGGCAGTTCAATAAAAGTAATGGTTTTTACCCATTTGATACATTTGTACCTATTTATTTAATAAAACCAGAATTATTTATCACTAATGATTTATATTTGTCTGTTGATACCAAGGAAATCCCTGGAAAGATTAAAATTTTAGAGGAAAAACGTGAAAATTCAACACCAATAACGTATTGTATGAATTTTAAGACAAAAAATGGAAATAAAGAGTTAATGGAAATCCTTGTCTCAAGTCTGATTAAATGAAATATTGTTTCGTCTAAAGTTTTTTTGATTATAAAAATTACATTTTTCATAAATATTTTAAAAGAAAAATAGATGAACTTTTCATCTTTCAAATGAAGTGAAAAATAATGGGAAAAATTAATTTATTTGATTCCGTCTCAGTAATCCCTTTAATTCTCTGGGATAGTAGAGAATTCAAAAATTTTTCCAAAAAAAAAAAGAACTTTAA
>JBHLPZ010000071.1:0-13214 GCA_048885325.1 Candidatus Odinarchaeota archaeon | reverse complement strand
GAACTAAACGGTTTTGCATTTCAATGTTGGCCAAGTATCCAAGATAATTTTGGAATAGTTCCTTGTGCAGTAATGAGTATGTTCAGTGAGGTTCTCATCCCTGCTGCGTGTGAAGTAGATATCGCAGGTTTGATAGGAATGTATATATTACAATTAGCATCAGAAAGTCCATCTGCTATATTAGATTGGAATAATAATTATGGAGAAGATCCAAATAAAATGGTTCTTTTTCATTGCAGTAATCTACCCAAATCATTTTTTAAAGATACTAGAATGACAATCCATCCAATTATTTCAGACCTTAAAGGAGAAGAAAACACATTTGGAGCGATTCAAGGAAGAATAAAAACTCAACCGTGTACTCTATTAAGAATTGAAACAGACGATATTTTTGGTGAAATTAAAGCATTTTTAGTAGAAGGAAATTATACAGATGATCCTTTAAACACATTTGGAGGATATGGAATTATTACTATTACTAATCTTCAAGAAGCTTTAAAAAAGCTATGTATTGAAGGTTTTGCTCATCACGTTGCTGCTTCATTAAGTGAAATCGGTGATATTGTAAATGAGGCTTTAATAAACTATTTAGGTTGGAAGGTTATATATCATAACAAATAATAAACCTATTTTTTTCTCTTTACTTTTAAATTTTTTTGAAAAAAACCAGATTCGATTAGCATCTTCCTTTCTTCAGTCAAAAACGTTAACAACTCATATGATTGACTGGAAATCTCTTTTATGCGTTTCAAAGTTAAGTATATAGAATATTCTGAGAGATCACACCCAATCCATTTTCGATTTAATTTCTCTGCAGCTAAAAGTGTAGTCCCAGAACCACAAAAGAAGTCTGCCACTAAATCCCCTTCATTGCTACCTAATTTAATAATCCTTTCAAGTAAATCATGATGTTTTTGCGTGGGATATCCTGTCCATTCCTTTGAGGCGGGTTGCATACAGGGGATTTTCCACACATCATCCAATTTCTTATCTGAAACAATACGATATACAACGTGACCGTTCTCATCCTTTACATTTTTCAAAACCCCATTTACCATTTCACGTTTTAATTGTTTTCTTGGTATTTTACGAGGTATTCTAAGCTCATTGAATGTATAATTTTCAGTCTTGGAATAAACTATAATATCATCATGAGCACGAGGTAAGTTCTTTTTACCCGCAGAATACTTATTGTAATAATACCATATAATATTATTAACGAATCGGTTTTGTCCAAAAACCTCATCAAGAATAAGCCTTATATAATGACTCGCATGCCAATCTAGATGAATAAATAATAATCCTTTATCTGATAGTAATTTTCGGAAAAGAATTATACGTTCATATAACATTTGTAAATAAGAATCTAAATCTTTTTCCCAATGGTCAAAGTATGCGGTATCATAATAAAATTCATCTAGTCCCTCTACTTCAATTTTATAATTAGTACCAGAAAAGAATGGAGGGTCTACATATATTAAATCAATTTTTTCTTCAAAATAGTTAAGTAAATATAATAAAACTTCTTTATTGTCCCCCCAAAATAGTTTATTTAACCATGTTCCCTCGATATTCTTATTAATATTGCATAAGGAATTAACTCTTGTGAATCTCCCTTTTTGGTTTAATTGAAGTTCTTCTATGTTTTTTGATAAATCTGATTTATGCTTCCAGGTAATATGAACCATCGCTATAAAAATCCAATTACTAACATTGTTATGTGATTTAATTTAAAAACGGAAATCATAAAAATAAGATTTAAAATAAAAATTATTACCTATTGGTTTAAGTGCTTTTCCAATATCTCATCGAGCTCTTTATCTGAAAGAAAACCTTTATGCACCATTACATCTTTAATCTCTTCAAGCACTTGAGGGGCACCTTTTGCTTCTTCAATATAATCTTCAAGAGATTTTACTTTAAGATTTAAAGCCTCAATTTCTCTATTTTTTGCATCAGTTTCATTTTTATCTTTCGCTATTTCATCCTCTTTTTCCTGTATTATCTCATTTAAATCATTTTTAAGGCTTTCTATTTCTATATATTTATCTGAAATCGTTTGTTGTAAGTCTTTCTTCACATTTTCAAGTTCTCGTTCTTTCTGTTCTAAATCTTCCTGCAAGGCTGTCATCTTAGGTTCAATTTCTTTAAGTTTTTCTAATTCTGAAATCTTTAAGTTTGCTTCAGTTAACTTTTTTTCTAGTTCTGATTCATTAGATTTAAGATACTCAATATCCTTATTGGCTTTTTCTTTTTCTTCGTTAATAACAGAGAATTCTTTAGTTTTATTACTTAAACTTTTTTCTATTTCAACTAATTTTTCTTTAGTTTCATCTAAATCTTTTGTTGTTCGCTCAAGTTTATCTGATTTTATTTTTAATTTCTGTTCTAAATCATTTATTTTTGTTCTGAGATCTAATAGAAAACGGCCTTCGACTTTCTGGGACTTTTGAGGATTCTCATTAGCTTTAGACCAGTCAATCGCCAATCTTCTTAACACCTACAATTTTTTGATTTGTTTTACTATAATTTTTCTTTAATTTATATTATTAAGTTTATGACATAATATATATCTTTTTTCAAGCTGTAAATTTAATCCATTTTTAATTAATTTTAAAATAGTATAAATAATAAATAATTTTCAAGATCTTATTTAAAAATCCATTGAAGGTAAATTTTGGGGTTGATATTTATGATGCAATTATTAAACTATGTCTTATTCGAACGCTTCAATTATTTTTTCAAATTCTTTATCTGAAAGAAAACCTTTATGCATCATTGCTTCTCGAATTTTTTTTAATATTTCTGGTGCAGATTCTACTTCAGATAATTGTCTTTCAAAACTTTTAATCTTTTCAATAAACATTTTATTCTCATTTTGATTTAAGGCTATTTGATCCCTTAGTCTATCGATTTCTCCGTTTTTTTTCTGTAATTCTTCCTTCTGTGTTTCAATCATTTTATTTTTAAACCTTATACTTTGTTCCATTTCGTTTGTCTTCTCAGTAGAAAATTTACATTCTTGCTGTAATTGCTTAATACGAGCATTTGCTTCCGTTAATTGCTTTTCCAATTCTGAAATTTTGGGTTTTAATTTTGTTAGCTCAATATCTACATTTAACTTTTGTTCGGCAACATTATCCAAATTCTTTTTAGCAGATGAGAATTTTTCTGTTATTTTTACTAAACTTTTCTCTCTTCCTGTCAACTTTTTATAGGTTTCTTTGAATTCTTCATTGGATTTTCTTAATTGTTCCTTACTTAGAGCCAAATCATGTTCTAATTGATTTACTTTTGCTCTTAGATCTAATAGAATTCTTCCTTCAACTTTCTGAGTCTTTTGGGGTGCTATTTCACATTTTTCCCAATCGATTCCCAATTAAATCCACCCGTTTATTATAAATTACCTTTCAATTTTATTTTTTTATTAAAAACCTTAAATATTTTTAATTATTAAATCTCACTTTATATAAATTTCTCAAAAAAATAATTATTTATAAAAGTAATGTATTTTACTGGGTTTTTTATTGATTAATTTAGATAAGTAGCAAAAACTTTTATTTAAACTACTAGTCAATTATGGTTAAAATTTCTGTAGGTACAGCAGGCTGGGACTATAAGGACTGGAAGGGGACTTTTTATCCCCAACGACTTGTTAGTAGGCAATATTTGGAATTTTATTCTAATTTCTTTGTTATTATTGAAATAAATTCAAGTTTTTATAATCTTCCTTCAAAAGAAATGGTGAATAACTGGGCAAATAGAGTACCACAAGATTTTAGATTTATAATTAAAGTTTGGCAAGAAATTACTCATAAATTGGGAGATTTTGAGATAAATACACGTATTTCCAAATTTTTTCAACGGTTTGAGCCATTAAAGGGTAAAATATTGGGTTTTCTCTTTCAATTTCCTCCAAGATTTAAATATTCCGAAGACCATATTGAAAAATTAGTGAACTTAATTCATCAACTCCCTAAAAATACAGAAAGTATTTACATCTTCGAGTTACGTGATAATAGTTGGTTTATTCCTGAAAATTTAACTAGTATCATTGATGGAAATAAATATATCTTGGGAACAACTTACAAACCGGGAATTAAACCTTATTTCTTACCTAACCAAAATTATTATTATATACGATTAATTGGAGATCGTGAATTAACTTTTTTTAACCGAGTTCAAAGAGAACAAAAAGAGTCTTTACTAGATTTATCTCAAAATATATCTATTTTAAAACAAAAATCTGATGTATTTGAAATATTCATTATCGTTAACAATCATTTTCAGGGCTTCGCTCCTGAATCTGCTAATCTTATAAAGAAACGATTAAATTTACCATTCAAGCCTCTAAATCAACAAAAAAGTTTAATAGAATATTTTAAATAAAAAAAAGGGAAAATTTTTTCATTATAAGAGGTTAGGAATTGAAATCCCAAATGCCCATAATGCGATTCCTTGGGCAAAACAAAAGATCATAATAACGAATGCTATAGGTGGCCAGGATAATATTTTTGAAATCCATTGTAAAATCCCAATATAAAACTTAGCTGTAAGTGCCACTATTGCAGTAACTATAATAAAAACAATTATTAATAACAATTTTGGATTAATCCACTCACCAATCGGTTCCCAAGCTCCTTCAGGTATAAGTGAGGCAAGTATAAAAGTAGATGCTGCTCCTGCTATTAAACCCAATATACTAGCTAAGGGTAAGTCATTGATAGGCTTGAAAAACATTGCTAACCCTATAACAATTAAAAAAATACAAGTAAAATGATTAGCTTCATATCCTACTACAATTTCATATGTAGTACTAGGAGGTACATTTCGAATCAGTCCCCAAGCTCCTGCCCAGACATCCAAAAGCCCAACAACACATCCAAGAAAAGAAACCACCTTTAAGAATGTTGTTACAACAAAACTTTTACTTTCCTCAAGTTTTCTCTTAGTGAAAGAGCCTCTACGTCTCCATTCATAGAGGAAAGTGCATAAAGCAATACAACCAGTAATAAGAACCATTATCCCGGCAGATTTCCCAACCCAATCAAAGAAGCTTTGAAAATATGTCCAATAACCTTGAAATATCAATATTCTCACATTTTCAGTTAATATTTATTAAATATTAGATCGTGCATCATTTTAAATACTTATACATCACATTAAAAAATTTTAAATTTCTCTAACCTATCATTTTTTTATGGAATTTATTGATAATTTAAAAAAGTTAGGTTTGAAAGAAAATCGGAAATATTTAATTCTTGTTATCTGGCTTTTAATTGATATCACTCTCATTCAAATTCCAATCCAGATTAAGATTCAAATAGGGGCGATTGAAGTCGAGTTATGGGATTTAATTGGAGTTGTAATATTTTTACCATTTTTAACATTTTTGATGTTTTTATTTCTCTTATCGATGTTTTTTAAAAAAGACATAAAGGAAGTTTCATCATGGAAGATAATCATTATCTTTTTAGTAACATTACCCCTCATGTTTTTTATTTCAGTAATTTTAGTAGCAATTTTTGCCTTTTCAGTATTCAGTTACATCTTTTTTTCCTCTTGGTTTATTCTCTACGGGGCTTACTTGATATCAAGGAATGTAGATGAGCGATTAAAAAGGCATAATTTCCGTAAAATAACCCGAAGTTTAACTTTTTTTGGAGGTGTAATATTCTCCTTATTTTTATTGGTGATTATGTTTGTGCCCGCGCTCGGTATATTGGATATAATATATACTTTTATTCCTGAACTATCCACTTATCCTATAATAATATTGGGTGTAAGAATATTTTTTATAATAGTTGGGTTAATTATTGCCGCCTTTGCATTTTTAACTCTTGTCGGTCTAACAAGAAAGAGCTTTAATGCATGGATCGGAATATTTGCAATTCTAGTTGTTATTTATACATACTTTTTAGTTGTAAAGGTGTTTATCGCAGTACAAAGCGTTGGAGGAGGAGGCTCATCAACACTTATTACCCAAATCTTAATGATAATTATTGATATATTTATCATTTTATATTCAATCAGTACTCTGATGGGATCTCAAGCAGAACTTCTGAGTAAACGTGTTTTTCAAAAATCAACACGTATTAGCCTTGATACAATATTGTTATGGTTAGTTTTTTCAAAAGTAGCCTATGAATTTGTACACTACTTTCCATATGACTGGCTTCAAGGTTTACCATATATTGATTTCATGGCGATATTAAATGAATCTACTGTAAATTTATTACGAAATATTGGAATAATCATCTTTTTTGTTGGTGTTTTAGTGATTCTGGGTTTATACGAAATTAGGAAATATAATATCAATGAGAAAAAGTTTATGGTAGATATTGATAAACAAATTAGGGAAACTTTAAGTCTGAAAGAAGAGTTGGAATACTTCACTGAATTATCTGAAAAGAAGTTTAGAGAAATTGATCAGGAGGAAGAAACAAGCAGAGAACAAACAGTTAAGGACCAAAATTTCGAGAAAGATTTTTCTTAATGACTTTTACTTAATTTTTTCTTTTTTTCTTTTATTATTAGAAAATTAGAAATTCCTAAGAGATTAATACTTTAATAATTACTTTTATTAACGAATTTTTCAGAAAATGTAATATTTATATCCAAGTTAGTGATTCAAATGAGTAAAATGGAGAATCTTATAGGAAAAGAATTATTTTTAGAAAAATTTGAAAAATTGTCGCTAAAAGTAGAACAACTCACAGAAGAAATTACAAAACTGAAAAATAAATTAGATAAAGCAAATCTAATCAATAGATCTTTTGGATTAAAATCGATTAGAACTTCTGAACCTCTGAGTTTTGCCAAACATATTCATGGAATTGGAAGTCCGACAAAAAGGTATATTCTATCCATTAGGGCTATCACAGAAATGTGGAAAGGTCGTAAGAATGATATTTTAATAGTAATTCGTCAACAAGAAAAGGAAACTCATATGGATCTTAAAGCATTAGGAATAAGAATACCCATTGATGACACACAGAATTTCGAAGCTTTAGCTAAACAAATATTATCGCTTTTATATATTTCATGTGAATTAAAAAATATTGAAATTAATGAGATATTAAGGGATATTTTCTCACAAGTAAACAGAGAAGGTGCCAAATTAGTACAAGAAATTAAGCAAAAAATGGTATTGCATTGAAATTTGATTTTATTTCTGCATATTTAATTATATTATGTATAAACGTGAAATATAGGTTTCACGAAATGTAAATCTTTTTCTAATTTATATAACAAAAGTTTTTAAATTGGCTCAAATAAATTATAGATTGAGGTAACTATTATGGCATCTCAGATGGTGTTTAGTGATTTAAGAAACGAAGTTGAAGCCACATCTAATGATTGTAAGCTCTATAAAGAAATTTGCAAAGAAAACGAATATGATTTCGATCAGACTATCAAAGAATCAAATTTGGATGAAATTCCGTATGTAAACTGGAATTATTTTAAAGAATCTAATGGAAAGTATCCCGAATTATTGCGGATTCCGTATAAGAAATTAGCATATTGGACTTTAAGTTCGTCTACAACTGGGGATCCGAGCTTAATAGGGAGGGATGCTGGTGATATTGAAGTATTCAAAAGTAATTATAGAAAAGTATTTGAAGATTATTCAAAAATGAGGACCATTAAGCGACTGATTTTATTTGCACCATCAATTGCGTTTATGAATAAAATGCCAGGTGAGTGGTTTGGAAAACGTGGTTTTCTTTTTTATAGAGATATAGCTGCTATTTGGAAAGATTATAATATAGATTATCTATTGAAATTCAAACTTGTAAAAACCATTTTCTATGTAATGAGTCATTTTAAGAAAAAGGTTTTTATTGAACTTGATGGAAAATTGATGGAAAAAAGCCTTAAAGAAGTAGAAAGCAAAAAAATTCCTGCGTTAATCGCAAACTCAGCACCCTTAATGTACCAAAATTTTAAGGATTATTATAAGAAACATAAACAAGGTTTTAGCATGCCTGAAACCTTCAGAGTTCAGCTAGGTGGCGGAGGATGGGATGGCATAAAAGGTAGAGTGAAACTTGGGTATAAAATAAACAAAGCAGAGTTTATGGAAACCATTTCGGATTTTTTTAACATTCCTTTTGACAATATTGCTGATAATTATGGCGCAACTGAAGTCCCTATTGCTTGCGGTGGTCATTGGAGTAAAAAGTATGAGGATTTTATTTTTCATCTAGATAAAAATGAAGCTCATATAGTCATCCGGGAGATTGGTGGTCTTGAAAGAATTAAAAAAACAAATGAATCAGGTATAATAGAAGTATTGACCCCTTATGGCGTTAAATCTTACGCAGGAGTTGCTGTCATGCTTGATGACATAGTTGAAATAGTAGATTTTAATAAATGTTCTGAATGTGGTAGAGAAGGAACCGTATTTAGAATAACGGGAAGAATGACTCCTAATATTGGAAAAGGATGTAGTTCTTTCACGAATTTATACCCTTTTAAATAAATTTTTCTCACTACTAAAATTTGTTGTTTCTTTATTCATTAGAGATTCTTTTATATATACTACGCTCATTTTTAATGAATAATCTATAAATTTCATAATTATGAAAAAATTATTGAGATGTATTAAATGAGTTATGAGGATATTATTTATGAAGAGAAAGATAGAATCGCTCGTATAACAATAAATCGCCCTCAAAGATATAATGCCTGTACACAACATACCATCCATGAATTGATTGATGCATTTAATCGATGTATGGATCCTGAAATTGGTGTAGTGGTTTTCACAGGTGCAGGAGATAAGGCTTTTTGCACAGGTGGTGATCAAACAACCCGTGAAAAAGGAGGATATAAAGGAGAATATATGTTACCCCTGGAAGTAGGTTGGCAGCATGTGACTCATCAAATTCGTACCCTTCCCAAACCTGTTATTGCTCGTGTAAACGGTTATGCGATAGGAGGAGGACATGTATGGCATGTAGTTTGCGACCTAAGTATTGCAGCTGAACATGCTCAAATAGGACAAGCAGGACCACGTGTAGGATCTTTTGATCCCGGATATGGCACAGGGGATTTAATGCGGGCTGTAGGTATAAAGAGGGCCAAAGAGATATGGTATTTATGCCGTCGTTATACAGCAAAACAAGCACTTGAGATGGGACTTGTAAACGCTGTTGTACCATATGAAAAATTAGATGAAGAAGTCGAACGTTGGTGCCAAGAAATTTTAGAAAAGAGCCCAACTGCAATAAAGATGCTTAAATATGCGTTTTTAGCTGAGAGTGATGGAACCACTGGCATTACACATTTAGGTGTTGGCGGACTTTCGCTTTATTATGGTACGGATGAAGCTGTTGAAGGGAAAAATGCATTTTTAGAAAAACGCAAACCCGATTTTAATCAGTTTAGGAAATAATAATATTAAGTTAGCCATTAGAAATAATGGATATTTGTTTTTATAAATTAATCCTTTTTTTTAAAGAATTTTAACTCATTTTTTTGTTGGTTTTAAAAAATCAGAATTAAGATACTCCGGATTGGGGTATGTATAAAAGCCCTTACCAGATTTTACACCAAGCTCACCTTTTCTAATCTTATCCATAAGTGCTTTTGGTGGGTGATCTTTTGGATCTTTAGAATCATTATAATATACCATTTCAATATCGTAGACTACATCTAGCCCCACTTTATCCATGAGTCCAAAAGGACCTTCTTTCGACCCTGTAAAGACCATATATGCGCGATCAACATCTTTAAAGTCAACAAAACCATTCCCCCACATATAAAGTGTTTCACGCTTGATTGATCTCCAAACACGATTAAAGCAAAATCCTAATAACTCTTTTTTAACTGTAAGAGGAATGAAATTTAAGGAACGAACCCACTCAACCCCTTTTGAAAGTACTTCAGGTGAAGTACGAGTCCCGCCCATTACATCTGCAATATTTAATCCTTGAAGAGGAAAGTAAAAATGAATATTAAGACAGTATTCAGGGCGTCCGCTACTAGATTCTAATCGAGAAACGGGTATTGAAGAACTATTTGTTGCTATAATCGCTTTAGATATTGCATTTTCTCCAATTTTCTTAAATATCTCTCGTTTAAGTTCAATTTTTTCTGGTACAGCTTCAATAATTAGCTGGGCATCTTTAACAGTTTCCTCTATACTCTTTTTTTGGAGTACCTTTCTTTCGCATTCATCCCACTTATTCCAAGGAATTATTGGTTGTAAGTTTTTACTCTTTATTTCTGAGCGAATTTTTTCGAAATTTTGTCTAAAAGCACCTTCAACTGAGTCATAAGTTTGGACATTGTAACCATTATATGCTGCTATCATTGAAATCTGGGTTCCTAATATACCTGTGCCTATAACAGCAACTTTTTCAATTGGATTTGAAGTTTTGGTCATATTATTATATTCTCAACGAATAATATAAAATTAATACTTTAAAATTTAGGATTTGTTAGAAAAGGAGAATGTAAAAGTAAAGATTTCTATGGAAAAATTTCTTTGAAGTTATATGTTTTTACTTTAATTCTTCTCTTGCTATAATTAAATTTTGAATTTCCGAAGTTCCTCCACCAATTTGAAAGAACTTTGCGTCTCTCATATATCGCTCAACTGAATACGTATTTGTATAACCATCGCCCCCATGGATCTGAACTGCTTCTGATGTAATTTCTACTGCTGTCTTACTGGAGAAAGCTTTTGCCATTGATGCCTCTTTAGTAATATCAATTTTCTCTTCTTTTAATGCTGCTGCATTATATGTTAATAATCTAGCTGCTTGAAGTTTTGTAGCCATATTCGCAATTTTGATTCTTATTAGTTGAAAGGAAGATATAGGTTTATTAAATTGAACTCGGCTTTTTGCGTAGCTTTTGGAGGCTTCTAGAGCAGCTAAAGAAATTCCATTACACTCGGAACTTAAAGTTAATCGCTCTACATTAAAAGTATCCATTAGACTCTGAAAGCCTATTCCCTCCTCTCCTATAAGATTTTCTTTAGGTACTTCCACGTCATTTAATTGAATAATTCCATTATATATTCCATTTACTCCCATTAATTCATAGGGATTTTCAATAGTTAAGCCGGGTGTATCTTTTTCAACTATGAATACACTCATGCCATTTCTGGGATTAATGTTGGGATTTGTAATACTCCAGATAAAGTAATAATCCGCGATTCCTGCGTTAGTGATAAATTTTTTTGAACCATTTAGAATATAAAAATCTCCTGATTTTTTTGCGAGAGTTTTAATTCCTGCTACATTTGAGCCAGCTTCTTCTTCAGTTACACAAATACTACAAATTTTTTCTCCAGTTGCGATATTTTTTAGAAAATTATCTTTTTGTTCTTCATTACCATATTTATTTAAAAGATATCCATCTAAAATGCATGGTGTCCGAGTAACTGACACTGCCACGTTAAGTTTTGAGATTTCTTCAGTAATATGGCAGTGTCCAACCATGCCTAAATCGGTACCACTGTACTTTTCAGGGATTAAAGGTCCGAAATATCCTTCATTTCCCATTTTTCGAATTAAAGGAAGCGGAACTTTCTGTTGATTATTAATATCATTTTTAAACGGTTCTAGCTCTTTAATTAAAAAGGTTTTAAGTTTTTCTCCTAATCTATAATGTTTTTCTGTAAAGAATATATTATTCATGGAATCATCTCTAATTTTATAAACTTATTTAACTAATAATAAAGATTTTTTATAATTTTTGATTGTATAATTAATCAATAATTCATCAAAATATCTTATAAGTGATTAGGTTGGGTCAAGTCTTATGCGAAAATTGTGGTGATGAAGCTCCTGAGGGAATAATTTATGAGTGTATTGATTGCTTTACCCCATTATGCGATAATTGTGCAAATATATGTAAAAACTGTGGAGCTTATATCTGTGATGGATGTTATCATTATCATAAGAAAAAATGTTATTGAATGAAGGGCTCTTATATCTTAGTAGTATTACTTGAAAAAGAAAAAATTATTAAGATTGGTTCACTTGGAAATATTCTTTTTTCTAAGGGATATTATCTTTATGTAGGTTCTGCTATGGGAAATACTGGATCCTCAACATTACTGAATAGAGTAAAACGGCATTTTTTAAATAAAAGCGAAAAAAAGCTTCATTGGCATATAGATTATTTATTGGCAGATGTAAATTCGTTTATTGTAAAATTATATCTGATTCCTTCAATCAAACCTTTAGAATGTATTATATCTCGAGAGATTCTCGGGCAATGCGATAATTTTATTGAAGATTTTGGATCATCAGATTGCAGTTGTAAAAGTCATTTATTCTATTTCCAAAATCTTAAAGATGTAGATATTATAAAAAAATCCAAATCAGGATTAATAAAAAGATTATAACAATTATTTCTACAACAATACCATATCTTTTATAGTTTAAATTTGGAAGCCAAGAGCAAGGTTTTTCTCGAATCCAATCAATTATATTATGAATGAAATATTTATTTAAATTTGCCCAGTTTGACTCAGGATTCTTTCTTTTTTTTTTATTTCGGATAGTTCTTAAAATTAACCAATCCCAAATATCTACTAAATTAGCAAATAAGATTCCTAACCAAAAGGGAATAATAAATACAACTAATACTGCTGCAGAAGATGCTAATATAATGATATGCCAAATTAACCAAAATTTATCTTCTTTCCGTGATTCTGGAGTATGGTAAGTCAATTTAGCTAAAGTATCTATAACAAAATGTGAAAAAAACGCAAATACCATCGTAAAAATGAGATTTAAAGGAAAAATTAAAAACTTAAAACATAAAATTTGAATAATTACTCCTGTTAAACTATGTGTTATAAGTTCCAATAATTTCACTTATCTGAAATTTATATTATCTTACTGAATTATAAATATAAATTCTTAAAATTTTTTAAGTTTTGAAATTGAAAACTAATTATAACATATTAGAAAAAAATAAATTAATAATAAAAAAAATAGGTTGAAATTAAAAAATGGGAATGTTAGATGGTAAAGTAGCAATCATTACTGGCGCTGGGCGTGGTTTAGGATTTGAAGAAGCAAAAGCAATGGCCAAGGAAGGTTGTAATTTGTTAGTAAATGATTTAGGTGCCGGTTTTGATGGTTCTGGGGCTGAAACTAAAGTTGCAGATCAAGTTGCTGAGGAAATTAGGAAATTAGGCGTAAAAGCTATAGCCAATTATGATTCAGTAACGGATTTTAATAAAG
>JBHLPZ010000070.1:0-13266 GCA_048885325.1 Candidatus Odinarchaeota archaeon | reverse complement strand
TTTACTTGCATGCCTGAAATATCCCTCATGGGAATGTTAGAAGCTGAAAAAAACATGGACAAGTTTTACATGCCCCATATTCATTTTAGTCTTGATGGAAGTTCTGGTTTTGAAGGACTTAGAACAAGAATCGAAGCATTTCATGATTTAATGGTTGACAACAAAAAAACTAATCCTTTGTTTAGAGATGTCAAGTATGTAGTCCCGGATGAAATAAAAAACATATATTTTAAGCCGAAATCCAATTTTGAATATTTCGTGTCTAGTATTGAAAAACCAATGTCATTCGTTTTAACAATGCTGAATCCAACAAAGAAATTAGATGTAGGATTTACTGTTAAGAATGGACTCGAGTTTTTTTCAAGAAATTCGTTTTTTGGTATCGGATCTCTTTTTAACCTTTGAGAGGCTATTTTGTTATGAAAGTTTCTTTTCCAAATATGGGCAATTCGTGATAATTTAAGAAATAATTCCAAATTTAATGATATTTTTGAATGATTTTAATAAAATGCTTTCTAATGTATAATATAATTGATATTTTTCAAGCTTTTGTAAAATGTAAAGCTCTATTTATTAGTAAATATATTAAATTATAGAAAATACATACTTTTGCGATTCGGTTTATAATGGGTAATTTTTTATATAAGACTGTGTTATTTAATTAAAAATTCGTTTAAGAAAAGTTCAAATAGTAAAATTTAAATATTTTAAAAAAGGAAAATACGATAAGATTAACGGGAATATTGAAATAGATAAGGAGATTAATAGAAATGCTTCTAAGCTTTCCTAATATGGGTCCTAACTGGGTTGCATTTAAAACTCTTTTCACTGCTCTCGATATTGACGTAGTACTTCCTGATCCAACTAATCGAGAAGCAGTTAAGATCGGTGTCAAATATAGCCCTGAGTTTGTCTGTTTTCCCTTTAAGGCAACGATTGGAGATTTCAAAAATGCATTAGATAAGGGAGCAGACATTCTTGTTATGGCAATAGACTGTGGTCCTTGTCGTTTTGGCTTCTATGCGAGTGTACAAGAACGAATCCTAAGAGATATGGGATATAAAAACTTTGTGATGATTCCTCTAGATCAAGCAGATCTGCTTGAATTTAAATGGGTTAAAACTCTCCAAGAAGTTACTGGGAGAAGTGATCCTTTCATTTATTCAAAATTTGTAAAAGCTGTCATATTTTTTGTGAAGAAAGCGAAATTATTGAATGATATACAAACTGCAGAAGGGTTATATCGCGCATATGAACGCAACCAAGGTGATACTACAAGAGTTGTAAAAAAATTATTAGTAAAACTTGATGAGACAAATACCCTCAAAGGCTTAAGGAATTTTAAAAAGGTCATTAAAGAAGATTTTACCAAAATTGACGTTGACAAAACTCGAAATCCATTAAAAGTTGCAGTATCTGGTGAAATTCACATTTCTTTAGAACCATACGTTAATTTAGATATAAGACGCAAATTAGGTGAAATGCAAGTAGAGATTCATCAAAATTTAAGTTTATGGGATTGGGTTGTCCACAAGTTTCACTTGAATTATCATAGAAAATGGCTAGAGCATCTGGCAAAGCCTTATCTCCCAATGGATATTGGGGGGGAATGCGTGTGGGTTTTGGGCGAATATATTGATAGGGCTCGCGCAGGTTTTGACGGGTTTGTTCACCAATACCCCTTTACTTGTATGCCAGAAGTGACTGCTCGAACGATTATAACCAATAAATTAAAAAAAGTATATGATCTACCTATTATCTACTTTTCGTTTGATGAGCAATCGGGAATGGAGGGTTTCCGAACTAGACTAGAGGCATTTGTAGATCTTATGTATTCTCGTCGGGAGCATAAACTCACCCAAAAAAGAGATTATTTAAAGCAAGATTTAGTAGATATTTATCATGAATATGGGAGTAACTTTTATAAAGAATGCTTTCAAATGATTCAAAATCAATAAAGAAGTGATTATATGGTTCAAGTTTCTGATAAAGTAAAGGTAGAGGCAGAAAAAAAAGATGCATTCTTAGGAATTGATATCGGAAGCGTAAGTTGTAAATTTATTCTAATGGATACAGATGGAAAGGTATTAACAAGTGTTTTCTTACGTAATGAAGGTTCTCCCATTGATTCCGCTAAAGTAGGTATGGCAGAATTACGAACCAATATTGAAGATAATCCAGAATTGAAAGAATATGCAATACGTTGTTGTGGCACTACAGGATCAGCGAGATATTTAACTAAAGCGGTGGTGGGTGGAGATCTTGCCAAAACTGAGATTATTGCCCATGCGGTTGCTACACAATCTATGTATTCAGATGTACGAACTATTCTTGAGATAGGAGGTCAAGATTCAAAAATTATTATTCTCAGGGATGGAATTATTGTAGATTTTGCGATGAATTCAGTTTGTGCCGCAGGTACAGGATCTTTTCTGGATCATCAAGCAGCAAGACTTGGGATTCCTATTGAAGAATTTGGTGATTATGCTGTAAAATCTAAGAATCCATTAAGTATCGCAGGTAGATGTACTGTTTTTGCAGAATCAGACATGATCCATAAGCAAAATGCGGGATATAGTAAAGAAGACATCATTGCAGGACTGTGTGATTCTCTTGTCCGAAATTATTTAAATAATTTAGCTAAAGGAAAAGAATTAGAAGAACCAATTGTGTTCCAAGGTGGGGTATCATATAATCAAGGTATGATTGAAGCATTTGAGCGCCACTTAGGCGTTAAAATTATCGTTCCAAAATATAATGTTCTAATGGGTGCATTAGGAATGGCTATACTTGTAAGAGATTATTATAGAGAACATGAACACGAAACAAGCTTTAGAGGGCTAGAAGTAGCAGAAATTGAATTTAAAACGTCTGCTTTTAACTGTGGGGATTGTCCTAATAATTGTGAAATAGTACAAGTCCGGATCCCAGAACAAGGTGATAAGATTATCGCTAGATGGGGATCTAGATGTGGTAAATGGGATAATTTATCTTAACATTTAAATATGAGGTTTATTAAATAAAATGACAGAATTTATTAAAAATTTAAAGGAATTGGGTGAAGAATTCCTCGAAACCTTACAACATAAGACTAAATTATCAACTATATTTGATATTTTTTTAGAAAAAGTAATTCCAACATTTGTCTCTGAAAAAGAGTTGAAGGAGTATTATGAGAGACGAATGGAGGAAGTTAATGATTTTGTAGATAAATTATAATTAAAAAAAAGGTGGAAAAATGGCAGAAGTAACTCAAGAACCAGAACCAGAAACAAAGGGAAAAGATAAACTTTTTAGTAAGGATTTATTGAATGATGTTTTGTATGCTTCGGTAAAAGGACTTAGTTGGGCAGGTTTATCACTTTTTACCAACTTAAAAATCGATGGAAAAGAGAATATTCCGCTTAGGGATAAAGCAATATTAACAACTATTAGCGACAATGCTTTAAGAGATATGGCAATAATAAGCCAAGTATCTGGACGTAGAATTCATTTTATGGTACATCATAAATTAATGAGCCATCAGATTTATGGACCTCTTTTAAAAGCACTTGGTATGTTCCGTAGTACTTATGATAAAGAAGATACTGAACCAATTGATAAAGTATTTCATTATCTTAATGAAGTTGGAGATTTAGTGGCAATGACACCTGAATCAAAATTAGATTCTGAGACTCAATTAAAAGCTATGGCAGGAATTATTAAATTTGCTGTTGCTGGAGGTGCTCCTATTATTCCTTTAGCAATTTATACTGAGAAAACAAAGTTATTTAATATGATTAAGATAGACGGAATACGTGTAAAAATTGGAACTCCCCTAAAAGTCGAAAAACACTTAAATCGTGATAAATTTAGAGCTCAAAGATACGAATTAGCAGAAGACATTCTTAAGATCATTGAATCTTTAAAAGTAGTTCCAGAATTTGAATAAAAGAAGGAAATAACTAAATCAAGTTTTTTCTTTACTTTTGAGTTTAGTAATCTTTATAAAATCAGTTTTTTTAATTCCTAAATTTTAATTTTTCCTATTCCAATGGATATAAATCCACCATTCGAAAATTTTTCCTTTATAAGCCCCATCGCACGTTGCTGCGAGTATAAATCCATTTTGTTCATGCCAATAAGCAGATGCTTTATTTGTTATAGGAACTTTCACAATAAATGAAACTATAGGATCTACTAATTTTTCCAAAGCTTTATTTAAAATAGCTGTACCTATTTTCTTTCGTTGAAATTTAGGATTAATACATATCTGATCCAAATAGGTGAACTTCATATTTTTACTTGTTAATAATTCTTTAGTTAGATCATCAATAATATGTAAACGTATTGCCGTATCACGAACAGACTTAACATCAGTTTCATCTTTATGGAGTGTAGCAAAACCAATTACTTTTTTATTTTTGTATTTTGCGATATAAACATCAACATTGGGATCTTCAATTAAATGTTTATAATACTCCATATCTACTTTTTTTCTTAAAAATCCGTTTTTTTCTAACTTATCTCTTTCTTCTTTAGGTAAGGCATCAAAATCTTCGATTTCAACCAAATTTTTCATTAAAACACTGTGGACACCGCTGGCATCTTTAATACTAGCCAAGTTTATGACTATTTCTAAATCTTCTGAATTAATTTGTTTGTTTTTCAAGATAGAGTCCATAAAGATTTTAATAAAAAAATATGTTTGGTTTTTAGACAATAATGAAGGATAAATTTTTTAGACAAAATGGAATTTTATTATTATTTAAGATTTTAACAATTAATTATCTAAAAAAAATGATAAATCTTACAGAAGAAGAATATAGTTTTAAGGCAACTCTTGTCTTTTGGAAATTTTATGAATTGGGGGTTTATTTTAGTCTTCCAGATATAAGAGATTTTTTAGAAAAAGAGAGTTCTTATAAAATCTATAAGGATTATCATTGTGCTATCAAAGAAGAGAGAACAGGGTTTAAGTCTCATCAACCTTTAAAGTGGATTTCTAGTCAATCCCATTTATATGCTCCAGTTTGTTTTAAAATCGGAAGAGATAGATTCTATTGTTCAACTACGCCTCATATTAAAGGTAAAATCAGATTAGAAGGGCACATTCACTATGGATCGGTTTTGGTGATACATTGTGAGCTAATTTTTGATAATTATCATACTGTTGAAGATTTTATCGAAATATCAATACCAGAGAATATGATTCTTGAAAATACTGGAAGACCTATAACTGAGAAATTTTTAGAAATAAGAGATAATGTTATTGAATTATTAAAAAAAGGACAATTTGCTGATAAACCAAAATTAGAATCTGTCTTAGAGCCTTGGCATCATACATGGATAATTTGGGATGCTAAACCTAATTTCAATCGAGCTGATTATCGTTTTATAGGAGAACAAATTGGTAATAATGCACATTATACTATAGGCCTTACATTACGTACTGATAAGTATCGAGAGTTAGATCCAATTGCATACAGGGATCAAATAAATTTGAAGAACCTTTCCCCTTATAAGGATGAATTCGTAATGATTACGCATGCTGGAAATGTTGTTATTCCTGGTCCTGGGCTGTTAGATCCAAATTCAATGAAGAATTTAATGATTGATACAATTTTTGCTCCCGAGGTTGGAAATGTGCAACGCTTCCTTATTCTCATGCATATGGAAAATATTTTAGTTGTTGCTGAAAGATTTGATGAAATTATCTCAGAAACTCGGGCAATGGAAGAACATTTAACTTTAAGAGTTAAAATTGATAGATTAGAGAAACTTGAAACAGAATTAAATCGTATTATTCTTGAATTGAATAAAGACATAATTATTTCAAAAATTACCAGATTATTATTTACAAGTACGTTCAAGACAAGCATGTTCAATGAACAAATTGATAAATTAGATGGTTTTACATTTTCAAAAGCAACAGATGATGTTATTTCCAGAATAAGAAAAACACTAAATAGACAGAGAAATACACTCAATACTAAGTCTTCAGCGATAGAAAATAAGTTTCTAGCGATACTTAATTACCTTGCTCTATTTGAATTGGCTACTTTAGTGATTTCATTAGCATTAGGGGATATTTTTGCAGAACAGATTGCTGGTTTTGGTATAATTCAGATTATAGTAGCATTATCTATAGTTATAATAGCAATTATATTATTAAGGATACAAGAGAGGAAATTATAACAGTCAAAAAGAAAGAGATAAAAATGGTTGAATTTATCAAAATAGAGGGTACTCCTGCTGAAAGAGGATTCCAACAGGGAAACCAATTGAAAGATAAAATTCATAACATGTTTGATATTGTATTCCATTCAAAAATGTTTTCAGAAGTGACCTCTAAACTAATACCACTTTCAATCATTAAGTTCGCTTTAGGTATTATGGGTAAGAAGAATATAAAGAAGCCCTTACAGCAACTTCTTCCTAATCAGTTTGAAAAAATGATGGCATTAAGCAAAGGAGCGGAAATAAGAAGAGGAATTATATATGGAGCTCACTTTATCGAGGTTATGTCAGGTGATCCAAAATCTATCTATAAAAATCCTCCAATTCAAGCTTGTTCGATGATCTTTGCTCTCCCTGAATCTACATCAGATAATTCAATGATTTTTGGACGTAATTATGATTTTCCCAATGTCCTCCAGCCGTTCCAAGTAGTTCGCGAAGAGTTACCTGAAAAGGGTTATAGAAATATAAGTCTCACCCAATACCCTCTTGCAGGGTGTCACATGGGAATGAATGAAAAAGGATTAGCAATTGGTTATAATTATGGTCGGGCATGGAAAAAGGAACCGCTTGACTTTAGATTAAAAGGTGTTCCAGGTACCTTCATAGTACAAGAAGTTTTAGAAACTTGTGCAACAACACAAGAAGCTATTGATTTTATTATTAAATTCACTGGTCGCGCAAATGGATGCCATTATGGACTTATGGATACTTCGGGAGATACATGTGTAATTGAAACTACAAGTACTCGACATGCTATCCGTCGACCTGAAAATAACATATTGGCACATACTAATCATTATCAAACTGAAGAACTGAAAAATGCTAATTTACCGGAATATGTAAGATTTAAAATGGATGATATGGATATTTCGCCAATAGAATCTCCTATAAGACGCTATAACAGAGAAATTGAGCTATTAACAAAATACAATGGTCAAATAACGATGGAGAGAATAAAAGAAATTTTGAGAGACCATGATAATAGAGAGCCAGATGATTTTACAGTCTGTACGCATGGACCATCTGCGGGAACTTTAGGCTCTATAATCCTTTTTCCACTTAAAAAAGAATTTTGGGTCACAGATAATCATCCTTGTAATTCTAAATATGAGAAATTTATGTTATAAAGTAAGAATATAAATAAAAAATAGAAAAAGTAGAATATAATTAAATTATTTAATATCTAGTTCTGGTTGCTTGAATCCGAAGCTTAGCTTTCGTATTCTCTTTTTCATCTTGTAAAATAACATACTGGGTTTTTGATGGTAAATTGATTTCATATTCTTGTTCACATATAGTATGATCTTTTTTCAAATGATCTCGTTCCCTTAAAATTACCTTTATATATTCTACAGCAGGTTTATCTACACGAACAGTTTTAAATTGAGACCATAGAGACATATCTGCTTTTGAAGTAAATTCTTGATTTCTTTGCAATTTGATAGTTCCCTTATTTGGCCATCTAGCTTTGAACAACTTAGGCCCATCTACTTTAAAATAGAACTCCCCTCGCCAGCCAAGTATATCATAATCTTTAAGCGTCTTTAAACTCATTAATTCTATACTGATTAAATAGCGTTCTTTTTCTTCTCCTACTTGATCTTGTTCAAACGTTTGATCTTTCGCATATGTTTTCTTAGATTTAGCATAATAGCGCCTAGGAATTTTACTTTCACCTTTATAATCGAATTTATTATACTAATATTATTTTAAATTTTATATAGTGTTAGGATATATATTTTTTTCAATTAATCTGATAATAATAGATCAATAATAGCATATTCAATATTATTGATTATTAGAGAGATAAGTTATATTTTTTAAACCTTGGAAATTTTAATAAAATATTCATATGAATAAAAAATCAACATTTTACTAACTTTTAGGAGAGATTTGAGTGTCTCAGGAGAGTTTTTATAAGGAAATTTCTGAAGCTATTGTCAGTTTAGATAGAGAGAAAGCAATTAGTTTAGCAAAAAAGGCCATTGAAGAAAATATGAACTTATTAAGTGTTGTTGAAAAGGGATTTGGTGCGGGTATTCGTCGTATAGGCGATTTATGGGAAAATGGAGAGTTTTTCTTGCCAGAATTGATGCTTGGAGGAAATATTGTGCAAGAATCAATGGAACTTCTATTACCTTATTTAAAAACAGATAAAGAAGATATTATATCAGGAAGAGTTGTAATAGCTACAATAGAAGGAGATATACATTCAATTGGTAAGACTATAGTAGCAACTATGTTAAGTGCGAATGGGTTTGAAGTATATGATTTAGGTGCTGATGTATCTGCTGAGAAAATTATTAATACTGCTCTTGAAAAAAATGCTAACATAATTGGAGTTTCAGCTCTTTTAACTACTACTATGATTGGTCAAAAAAAAATTATTGAAATTTTGGAACAAAGGGGAATACGAGATAAATTTAAAGTAATATTAGGGGGAGCACCAGTTACTCAAAATTGGGTAAATGAATGTCAAGCTGATGGCTATGCCGATAACGCTATAGAAGCAGTTAAATTAATTAAAAATTTAATGGATTTTTAGAATGAGAATAGGAGTTGATTAAAGTATAATGATATTTAAAGAATGGCTTAAAAATGATTCGAAAATTATTTTGTTTGATGGGGGAATGGGCACTGAAATATTTAAACGCGGTATCAAGCCAGGAAAATTACCAGATATTCTTAATATAGAACAATCTGAAATGATTACAGAAATTCATAAAGCATATTTTGATGCTGGGTCAGATATGTGTCAAACAAATACTTTTGGTTCTAGTTATATTAATCTTCAAAAATATAAACTTGAAGATTATATTAAAGAAATTAATGAAAAAGCTATAGAAAATTTAAAAAAAGCTTGCCCAAGTAATCACTTAATAGTGGGGGATATTGGGCCATCAGGAGAATATAAATACCCAATAGGAAAAGCTACATATGAACAATGGTATTCAAGTTATTTAAAACAAATTAAATATTTAGAACCTGGAATTGACCTTTGGCACATAGAAACTATTTCTGATATTGAAGAAATGGTTGCTGCCATCCAAGCCGTGAGAGAAGTCTCAAAGAAGCCAATAATTAGCTCCATGACTTATAAAAAGACTAAACGTGGATTTTTCACAATTATGGGAAACTCATTAAAGGATTGCATAGAGACAGTAGAAAATGAGAACGTGGATGTAATTGGAGGAAACTGTACTTTAGGTTCTAAAGAGATGATTGAACTAATTAAAGAAATGAAAAATATTTCTAGCAAACCATTATCGATTAAACCAAATGCAGGAAAACCAAGATTAAATCAGGGTGGAATAACCTATTATGATCAATCAGAACAAGATTTTGCTAAAGATATTTTACAAATTGTTAAATTAGGAGCAAAAATTGTAGGAGGATGCTGTGGAACGTCCCCAAAAACTATACAAGAGATAAGAAAGGGTTTAGATGCCTTACTTTAAAAGAAATTAGAAGTGATTAAGAAATGACAATTTTAAAGCCAAAAATCCAACTGTTGGATGAAGAACATAAGATTAAAATTTTTAGTGAGGCAAAAGATATTCTTGAAAATCAAGGAATATTTCTAGAAAATGAGGAAGCTATTAAATTTTTCAAACAATATGGTATTGAAGAGAAGAATTCTCGTTATTTTATCCCATCAGATTTAGTAGATAAATGTTTAGAATTGGTACCTAATGAAATTAAACTATACGATAGAGAGGGAAAAGAATTTCTTTTATTAACAGAAGATAATGTTCATTATGATCCAGGATCCGCCGCGATTTTCATCCTAGATGAAAAAACTGGTGAAATTAGAGAGGCTTTATCTGAAGATTTTATACGATTTTCAAAAATTGTAGAACATTTACGATTTATTGATGCTCAAAGTACTGCGATTGTTTATCAAGATGTGCCAAAAGAAGTCCAAGACTGGCATCGTTTATATCTTGCATTATCTAATTGTTATAAACCAGTTATTACTGGTACATTCCGGAAAGAAAGTTTTAAAATTATGCGTGAATTACTTTTAGCATGCAGATTATCCGAAGAGGATTTAGCTAGAAAACCGTTAGCTATATTTGATGCTTGCCCAAGTCCTCCTCTAAAATGGTCTGATTTAACAACTCAGTCTCTTATTGACGCTGCTAATAGTATGATTCCTTCTGAATTCGTATCTATGCCTTTAGCTGGTGCGAATGCTCCAATTACTCTTATAGGGTCTATAACCCAACATTGTGCTGAATGTCTTGCAGGAATAGTGATAGTTCAATTAGTTAAAAAAGGAGCACCAATAATATGGGGCGGATCTCCCGCTATTTTAGATATGAGGCGAGGGACAACTCCAATGGGCGCTATAGAGACAATGATGATAAATATAGGGGATGTTGAGATGGGTAAATTTTTAAAATTACCAACACATGCCTACATGAGTTTAAGTGACTCAAAAATCCCCGATGCTCAAGCAGGATTTGAAGCAGGAATGGGAGCACTATTAGCAGGATTAGCAGGGATTAATATGGTTTCTGGTCCTGGGATGATAGATTTTGAATCTACACAGAGTATTGAAAAATTATTAATTGATAATGAAATAATAGGGATGGTAAAAAGATTTTTAAATGGTATTGAAGATTTTGGAACTCCCTTTGCTTCAAATATTCTAAAAACCTACGATGAAAAACAGGAATTATTGTCTCATCCTCTAACTTTAAAATTATTTAAAAAGGAATTATTTCTCCCTAGCCCAATCATAGATAGATTATCTCGAGATGCTTGGAAAGACTCAGGATCAAAATCTATCAGAAAAAGAGCAAAAGAACAAACTCTTAAATTAGAAAAATTATCTCCAATCAAACCTATTGATGAAATTCTTATAAAAGAACTCGATAAAATTGCGTCTACCAAGATGTAATTTAAGAAGATCATCTTATTCATCTAAAATTAGATTCGCAATCAAAATAAAGATGGAAAATTTTATACCAAAATCCTTTATATAGTGAATTTATATTATTTTTACAAATTAATTAAAATTTAATTACATATTTTAGGAATAAAAAATGGAAAGAAAAAATATAATTGTTATAGTAATTGTGTCTATACTTACTGTAGGTACATTAGTAGCATTAATCCCGGTATTCATGTATGGTCTCAGAGTTGATGCATTATCTGTAGGCACTGGGTTTGGTTTAGATTCTATTATTTCTAGTTCTTCGAGTAATTCTTATAATACCATGCAATTTAGTGGTTTCACTACGCCTATTGTTAATGTACAACATGTGCAAGTGGGGCCCTATGATTATCTCTTAAATGGAGGAGAAGTGAAGTATGAAGGAAACACAGGATTTCAATTATTAACCCAATATGTGGATCTTACAATTTATGTTAATATAACAACCCCAAATGCTCAATTTTATCAACTGAGTTTTACCCTTGAGGATATAATAAATATGTTAACACAAGATGTAAGTATTTTATTAGGCCCTGATGAAATTGAAGTTGTTAATGGAAATTACACTGTATCCGTAGCAGTTGAGCTTACTATCTCTATACCAGATTTAGTATATGAAGAAACATTTTACTTTGGACCGTACATTTTTTATGTAGATGTAATTATTGAATGAATTTTCTAATTTTTTTTTTTTATCTAATTTATTATCAAAATAATATTGACAGATATAAAATCTCGAAAGAACTGATTTAGAATATATCATTTCCTTTCATAATTAATGATAAGAACTGCCATTAGAACAATAATCCCTCCTAAAATGTTCCAAATCACAACTACATCACTTCTCTGTAATAACATAGAAAACATCAAAGTAAGAAACGGTTCAGCATACAAAAAAGAAGCAACCTTTGCTGATTTTAGTCTATTTTGAGAATATTGCCAGATGTAGTAGCCTATTATATAACATCCAACCCCTAGATATATTGAACTTAGAAATAGAATCGGATTTAAAAAGTTTTGGACAAAAACTATAAATTCATTATTAATTATTACCAAAATTAGCAGCTCAATAACTGCCAAATACGAGATATATTTATTCATTTGATTGCTAGAACTATTTTTAACTATCTTTTTGGTTATAGTAGAATAAATTGCCCAGAATATTGGTGTCATAAGAGCAAACATATATCCTAAAAAATTGGGAGATTCTGGAGTAATATTTTGTAAATTACCTCCTGTTACTAACAAAAATCCTCCAATTGATGCAATTATGAAGCCAACTATCTTAAATTTATTTAATTTTTCATTAAAAAAAATAAGGGCTAATATAGATATTAGGACAGGTGCTAATAGGCATACAAATAATGCAGGAAGAGAAGGCCCAATTAAATTGATCGCAGAATACTGAGCAAAAAAGAAAAATGAAACTCCAAAAAAGCTTGCCATGATCAAATAAATCCATTCTCTTATAGAATAGCTTTTTTTTGCTTTAATTTTTGTAATAATATTTTGTATTTTACTCTTTTTCAGTTTTATATACAAATCAATTAAGAGAAACCCAACTGAGGCAACTATAAACCTATATAGTGCTATAGAGAGGGGGGGCATAAAAACAACTGACATATCTACAATTATAAATGAAAAGCTCCAAATAATTATCATTAAGACTAAAAAGAAATAGATTATCAACATTAGAAAATAACTTTATTAACCAAAATTTTATACTAATAAATTCTATTTATATTATAGAATTAAGACAGTAATAATTATTTTTAGGACTTGAAATTTTGAAAAAAATTAAGTTCAGCCTGAATCTTGGAATAATAGGAGCAGATGACTCGGGAAAAGATTTTCTTATTGATTATTTAAAGCGAATTGCTTTAAAAAATGAAAATAACGAAAAATTAAATGATTTTTTAATAATGTATCAGGACATTCCAGTTAAAATTAAGGTCTTTCATGGAAAGGATTTTAATCAATTTAATGAACGTTATGAAAATATTAGAAGATTAGATACTATTATCATTATTATTGACATATACGATCTTAATTCTTTTAATGGAGATCTCTTTAGAGGTTTTGAAGAATTTAATACATTATAC
>JBHLPZ010000069.1:0-13621 GCA_048885325.1 Candidatus Odinarchaeota archaeon | reverse complement strand
CTTATAAACCAAAAGAAAATCAAATTATAATCGAAAGAAAGTATGATAACAACGACCTAAAGAACGCAATCGAGAATAAAGTAAATTCAAAAAATAAAAAAGGTGAGAAATCAAGAATGAATCTCAAAGCTATATACGATGAATTTTGGGACTTTATTGACGAAAATAATAAAGATTTTCAAGAATTTATCCAGAATGATCACAGACGCGAAAATTTACCAATCAATTTTTAAACTAACTATTTTTTTTCTCTTTAAATAAACCCTTCTTAATGATATAAAATTATTTTTACGAAATATTGAGTTTTTAGAATTAAGTGCCAAGGGAGGGAATCTCTGAGAAATCCGAAATGGGTTTCACTTTTGAACCCTCGATACCCAGATCTTCAGTTTCACCTTTATTGGTCATACCAATAGAGCTGGTGCGTTCCCGGGTTGCGTATGTCCCTTATTTAGGCGACATTCTACGCCACCTTGGCATTTTTTAAAATTTTGGTTATCATTACCTAAGATTTGAAATACCAAAATTCGTAATTTAAAAAGTACAAAATATCATATAAAGTTTTTTAGAACATCTATTTTTTTAGTATTACTGCCCTCTTTTCCTTCACAAGTTTTTCGCTAGCATACCTGAGGATTAAACGAGTAAATCTATTTCGATTTTCCATAAGATATTCATAGATTAAGTCAGGATTATATTTTGAGCAGGTTTTAAGAAGCCAGCCTATACCCTTCTCAATATAGTTTTCATTAGAAAATTCTAGCATTTTTTCCACAAGGTTATATACATATTCCTTGTCAAATTCCTTTCTTACCATGATAATTTTAAGTAAAAGAACCATAGAACCTCTTTTTATCCAAAAGTTTTTAGAATTAGCCCATTCATTGATGGTTTGCTTAACTAGTGCCTCATTTCCTTTTTTAGCTAAAAATGGACCTAAAACTCTTATACAGGAACTGTCTAAAACGCTCCAAGTATGGCAATTCTCAAGAAGCTCATCATGGAAAAGTTTAATTGTATTTTGATTAAAAAATTTATTAAATCGATTTAGAAAAAGGAATCCCGAAAATTTTTCTTCCTCAACATTAGATCTGATTAATTCTTTAAAAATCTCAACGGCATCATTATAATCACATTCAAAGTTATCTGAAACTGTTTTAACAATCTTATCAATTATAGCAACTCTGATACCATATATTTCATAATTAGCATTATCAGGATTTATTATTTTATACATTCGATTCATTTGTTCTTCTGTTAAATTAGATTTATTCAGTAATAATAACTTTCTTATTTCTTTAACAACTTTTTGTATCATCGCTACGGACACTTTAAGCCCAATAATTATCCCGACCACTTGTTTAATTAATTAATAAATCTTTTTAAGGTTGTTTTAGGGTGCGTCATTTTAATCTTTTCCAAAATAGGTTTTACAAATTCAATGATTCCCCTTGAAAAATTTTTTAATTTTAATAACTCATCTCTATTATACATATCAATAATTGACACATCAAGATTATTGAGGTTCAATCCCGCCCATTTCATGTTATTATTTGATTTTCCTGTAGTTATAGCGTCAATATATTCCTTATTTAGGAGTATTTCAGATATCTTATAATTCCATTCTCTATAATCATTTGGAATCCAACGCCTAACGCGAACAGCTAGTTTGTATTCCTTACATAAGTTATATAACTTTAGATTGAATTTTCGAACATAATTTGCTGGAGGATTCGTTCTTCCTTTATATAGCTCCAAAAGTGGTTTAATGATATTGCTATATTTACTATTCTTCAATTTCTTAATAAAAAATTGAGCTTGGGCATCTCTAAAAGTTAATCCTGGAGCGAATAATACAAATTCTGCACCAGCCTTTTTCGATTGTTTAATAATATCTTCGAGGCTTACGTCGTCATCCTCTAAAAAAGGAATGATAGGCATAAAATATATACCTACTTGTATTTCTGGAGCTTTTTGTTTGATAGTATGCAATGCTTTTAAACGTTCAGAAGGGCTTGATGAATGTGGTTCTAAGAAAGTTGCTAATTCTTCATTTAATGTTGAAATGGAGAAACCAACTGTGCTCCAAGTCTTCTTAGCTATTTCTTTTAAAATATCAATATCTCTAACAACTAACTTTGATTTAGTCGCGATATTTATAGGGAATTTATACTTCGCTATAACTTGTAAAACTTTTCGACTGTGTTCAATCTTTTGCTCAATTGGTTGATAAGCATCATTCACACCACCAGGAGCTATTATATCAGGTAATAGAGTTCTAGCCCTTTTAAATCTCTGATCCAACTTTTTATCAAAATTAGTCTTTATAATAACTTCATTTTCAAAATCTTCTAAGTAATATCGTTGACTACGAGCATCACAATAAATACATGCGTGAGCACATCCAGAATATGCATTTAATGTATAACGTGCCCAAAACCATGAATCTGGATATTTTAATTTGTTTAAAACAGATTTAAATTCTTTGTATCTGTATTTGACCATTATATTGGATAATAGTTGTGTATATTCAATAATATAATTAAAAATTTAAGATTATTGAAATGAAATATATTAAAAAAATCATGAATAAAGGAAAAAACGCCCTTTTATTGAAGTGATTAAAATATGGAAATGGAAAAATATATTCTAAAGGGCGTTTTTTCAATACATTCATACAAATATGTACATATAACTTTTTGCATTTTTATAATCTTTTTTTATTAAAAATTCGAAATATTTTTAATAAATCTTATAATAAAAAAGAAGAAAGAAGCAGATTTTCTCAGATTCTCTAAGTTTATGATTTATTATTTCATTAAATCAACCTTAAATCGTATTGTAATTTCGTGAAATCATTGTATTACGAATTGTTTACCTGAGATTTTTTATTTTACATTGATAGAATTTGAATGCGTCGTCCGGGGATCGAACCCGGGTCACTGGCTTGGAAGGCCAGAATCCTACCGCTAGACTAACGACGCTTTGGTATGATCAAAAAGAAATCATTTCTTATAACTTTACTGCTTTCTTGGACTTTATTTGATATCGTTTATTATTTCGTAAAAACTAATAATTTTACCTACAACAATCCAAGCGTCTAAAGAATATTGGGAGATAGAAATGATTCTATTACTTAATTCCAGAATTTGTTTTGAAAAGGTACCTTTTTGAAAACCGCCTATTATTATGATATAGTTTTTAGATGTATCTTTTTGGAATATATCTAAATGATGTTGGATTAAGCCTCCTCTGCTTGAGAACAATAACACTTCTTTGTTTTTAACCTTTTTTATTAAATCTCTGAGATTTTCTTTGAGTTCTTTAATTAAATGGATTCTGGCAAATTTAATTTCTCCATCTATTAAAAGTTTTGCAATTAGACCTTTAAATCTGTTGTAATTTCGAGTAATTCTTATTTCAGGATTTAATTCAAAAACTCGATTATTTACAGTATGAAAATAAATTTTTAGTTGTCTATTTTTATTTAGTGGAGAGCCTAATGCATTAAGTAGACAATTATGAAGAATATCAGGACGTCCCCTTTTTTCGAAATTATTTAACTTCACCATAGCAGAGTGGTGTAGTGCATTATCTAAGAGATGGGATGAGTAATTCTTACCTCTGATATTTTTCTTTACAGAAGGATGGTCTCTTATTTCTTTTGGAATGAGTTCTAATCCACACTCGGCTATAATTAGGGTTAGAGTCATAATATTAACATAAATTTAACTTTTAATTATATATCCTTGTTTTTATAAAATAACGTGTAGTTTTGTTACAATCAAGACACGTCATTGAAACATGAGTTCCTTTTCCAAGTGAATGTAATCTTACTCTACAATTTAACCCTGGATATAGAAAATTCTTACATTTATGACATATCCTTTTCTTCCAAATTGGAGGCATCTCAATTTTTGCTCTTTGAGCATATTTTCTTGCTAAAGATATGTATCGGTTCGCTAAATCTTTTTGATAAGGAAAAATTTCATGAGCTCGTTTAAATAGAAAGTTAATCCTTGTTTTTGCTATTTGTTTAATAATTCCTCTATTAAGTTTTTTTTTAGGCATATTTTGTTCATTTACTAGAACTTTTCAATTCTTTTTTATTGATAGGAAATTTCGATAATATGATCTGTTTCCCTCGCAAATCTAAAACACTTGCATTTGTTAATTTTGAAATTTTTTCTGATAAAGTTGCGATATTTGATTTGGTTGCTATTGATCTCAATGCCTTAATTTTTATGATTTTATACCTTTTTAACAAACTAACTACATGCGTTATAAAATCATCGGTAATACCACTTTTTCCCAAAATACAATGCGGTCTTGATAATAATACTCTTTTAAATTCTTCTCGGTAATCCATTATCCCAAAATACTTAAAATACCAAAAAATTTTTAATTTATTTAATCTTTTTACATCTATTATAATATATTAAAGAACAATTGAATTAAAGATTAGCATGTCTATATACATCGTTGAACCGGCAAAACTCATTAAAATAATTGCAGAAAAATTAAAGGAATACCCTGAAATTAACCCCCCAGAAGGAAGTCAATATTGGAAAACGGCATTTTTTAAAGAATTAGCCCCTTTAGATTCAGAAAATTTTTGGTACATCCGTTGTGCTTCAATATTGCGAAAAGTAAGAAAGTTTGGGCCTATAGGAGTCAATAGACTTAGAAAACATTATGGAGGCAGAAATAGAAAAGGCTCTGGATTAAATCATAGTGGAAGAGGAGGGGGAAAAATTATAAGATTAGCGTTGCAGCAATTAGAGGATGCTAACTTAATAATGAAAGAAGAGAAAACAGGAAGAATAGTTTCACCCGAAGGAATTAGTTTTTTAGAAAGAACAGCACACAGTATTTTGAGAAAATAATAATTATATGTATATTAAGTTTTCTTTAGGGGTTTTAATTGAGTGATGAAGAAGAACTAGAAATCATTAGGAAAAGAAAATTAGAAGAGTTAAAGCAACAGGCAATTCAACAGCAATTAGCAGAACAGCAACAAAAAGAATTTGAAAATAAAAAGTATCAATTGATGAGGTTAATTTTGAGTCAAGAGGGAAGACAAAGGTTAGAAAATATCAGAATGGTAAAACCCGAATTTGCTGAGCAAATAGAAATACAATTAATTCAGTTATTTCAGGCAGGACGACTAAAGGGAGCTACTCCATTACCAGATAATGCATTTAAGAAATTACTAACACAAATATCCTCTAGAGGAAAAAAAGAATTTAAAATTAAGAAGTAAATGTTTGGTTAAGAATTATGGCGAGAAATAAAGACTTACCCTCGAAATTGAGAAGGGCAAAAAATACGAAACAAAATAGGACTGTTCCTAATTGGGTAATAAGAAGAACGAAGGGTCAAATAAGAACTAGTCCATATTCTAGAAGAGAATGGCGAAATAGTCGATTAAAGAGAGATTAGAGATGGCAAAAAAGAAAAGTAAAGAAGTTAGTTTAGATGATTTAGAAGAGGAACTCTCAGAAGATGTAATAGAAAAAGCAGAAGAAGTATTAGATGAGGATATTGAAGAAATAGAAGAATTTAGCCTAGATGAAATGGCTGAAGTAGAGGAAGTAAGTGAAATTTTTGAAGAAGCAGTTGAAGAAATTGAAGAGGAGGCTCCTAAAGAAGAAATTATTGATGAGAGGATATACATAATACCTTTAGCAAAAGCACGAAAGGGCCCACGTACAAAATGGGCTAAAAAAAGTATGAGATATCTCAAAGAATTTATGGAACGTCATTTTAAGCCAGAATCATTAATTATTTCACAGGAAGTTAATGAAAAAATATGGTCTCGTGGAATTCAAAAGCCTCCAAGAAAGTTAAAAGTAAGAGCTACTAAAAATATTGATGGCTTAGTAGTAGTTTATTTAAGTAATTAAAAGTTTTATTTTTCTAATCTTTTTTAACTGATAACTGTATTAGTAAAATGTCTAGACCTGAACAACATGGCGCCTATTCACTTATTATCTATTACGTAATTTTTATGATATGGAAAAAAACTTTTATCTTACCTCCACTTCATACGTTTTTAATAATTCTTTTTGGAATATTTCCTGATTTTGATACATTATATTGGATTATTAAAACCCACAAATCAAAAAATTCTGGTACAGAATATCAACATCATTTTCATTATTGGACTCACTGGCCTTTAAGTTACACTCCTTTGGTTATCGCTTTAGGATTTAGTATTATAATTAATTTTTATATTGAATATTTCCTAATTCCTGTTATAGGTATTTATATTGGGCACTTTATTTTTGATTCGATTTCATCTGGAGATGGAATAATGTGGGGAAAAATTCCTTGGAAAAAAGAACGATTTGCCCCTTATATTAATTTCTATCGAAGGTTCTCAGATGGTTATCATGGTCGATATTGGGATGTAAGATATCGAAAAACCTTAATATGTAAAATAGGTTATGTTGCTGTGATTATTGCAATAGTATTAATCTGCTTATTTCAAATTTACACCATAAATGTGGATGGTTGGTATCTTTTTTCAATAATTTTTTTATTTGTTATGTTATTATTAGGATTAAAAAGGAGTCCAAAGCTTTATTTAGAAGAACCTCCCCAAGGTCGATATGCTGATTATAGGATTAGTATTAAATATATAAATGGTTTAAGTGAAAAAAATCGAAATAAACATATAACAAGGTATTTAGATTTGTTAAAATCAAAAGGAATATTAGTTAAATTAAATAAAAATTAATAAATGGTATGAGTTTCACTCACATTAACTAATCTCGGTAATATAATGCTTGAATTATATTTAGGACCTACGAGTAAAGTATTATTTGCGATATTGAAATTTAAATAATTCTGAGCTAATGGAGCACCTGAATTTGGATTAATAGCAAAACGAGGAAAATTAGAACTTGAAATTGCTATACGTATTCTATGCCCAGGAGCAAAATAATAAGCAGTTGACCAACAATCTACCATTAATTCATACACATCTAGTTGATTACCTGACATAAAAACGTTTGTAGTGTAATTATATCGGCTCCTGACCGTTAAAGAACCATCAGTTATTAGCATTGAGCGGTTGTCGGGGTATACATCTGTTAATTTAATTGTGAAATCTGTATCTGTACAGTTAGAAGATATAAATAAATGGCCCCATATCCTTCCAACTGTTATTACTGGTTCAGTTAGGATTGAAGTTTCGAAAATTAAAACATCACTTCTATTTTCAACACTTCTTTGGTCCATTGGTCCTGCTAAATCAAATGGTTGGTTTTGTCCTCCAAGATTTGGAACTGGATGGCGAGGATCAAATATGTAAGAAAAGTTTTTATTTACTAATCCAGCTGATACATTATTTAAACCTCCATCTGCTTTGAAATACCATTCATCATTCACGTAATCAAGAGGCCAATCATATGCATAACGCCAATAGTTCCACTTATCTGAAATTTCAGTCGTTGGACCCAATAAATAATAGGCAACTCTAGCACCATCCCATCTCATTGGATTATCAAGTAAAGCTTCATCAAAAATTTCATGTTCCCAATTTAATATCATATCAAAACCATTCGAATTATCAGGATATATTAATTCCCCTTGTTTACCGCCATAAATTGACCCATGAGTCCATGGTCCCATTATTAGTTTTTGATGTCCTTGAGCTCTTGGTTTTCCATAATCGTCATATCCTATGTAACCATCTATAGTTCCCTGAAGAAAGTGGTCATACCACCCTCCAACATGAATTCCATAAACTGAAATATTAGAATAATTAGGTCCGATCGAGTTAGATAAAGAAGTGGAATTATATTTTAATTCATCTTTAGGCATGTAGTTAAAAATAGTTTCAAGTTGATACTGCCAGTTATTTGGAGATGTACTTTTTATCCATGTCTCAACTGACGACTTATGGTATGATCCTTGATAAATGGCATGGTCAAATAATTCAGGAGTTCCAAACCAAAGTTGTTGAGCCATTAATCCTTCAGGGTTCATTCCAGCATAAAAGTATTGATTAATACAGAGTGCAGAGACTCCTGCACTAGCGATTTTTCCATTAGACCACGGCTGATCAAGTATCCAATTTATAGTATCAACACCATCACGATAAGCTTCGATAAAAAGTAGAGATTTATCCCCTCCTTCAGAATCATGAGTTCCTCTTAAATCTTGTATAACTACGTGAAAATCCTGAATTAGATAGAAAGGGAGGTATAGGTTTTCCGCCCACCCTGATTTACCATATGGGGTTCTTATTAAAATGACTGGTTTTGGCCTACCAAAAGATCCAGGAGCAAAATGTACATCTGTAGCTAAATGTATTCCATCCCGCATTTGAACCATATATGTTTGCTTATCTGGAACATGATATATAGCAATATTACCAATTAAAAATAGAGGTAAAATAATTAGAAAGATAAGACCTACGTATTGTAATTCTTTTGGAAGTTGACTTATCTTTCGCTTTTTATATTTCTGTAATAACGATGAAAGCGTAAGAGATGAAATTTTCATTCCATAATAGTGAATCGTAAAAACACTTAATCCTACTGCTGCTAAAGCAAAATAATTTGGATTGATAAAAGTATACCAGATAATACCCATAATCGGTGTTATTATAGTAACAAGAATCCCTGTGATTTTTAATGTGGGAATATTCTTCTTTCTGCTAAATGATTTAAAGTAATTTCCAGCCATCATTAAAGAATAAAATGAAATAAATACGGCAAGCGGGAAATATAATATACCAAATAAAATTAAAACTAATTGCTTTATACTAAAATACAGAGATTCATTTTTATTGAATAATTGTTCTCTTTTTGGAAGTCCATTATTATAGCCCTTTCTATAATTAAGAACATAGCTGGTAACATATAATCCTCGACAAATTAGTAATAGTAGCAAATTAATTGTTAACATTTGTTCTAGACTTAAAATTCCGTATGAGTTAAGAAAATAGAAAAAAGCAATTATCCAATTAATCATGATTAATTATTACATTGTCTACATTTATAAAGGTTATTTATTAGAAAAAATACATTATAGGCTATAAAAGCCTTATTGTAATTCTATGAAAAAATATTTATGGTTTGTAAGTTTACTTTACCAAACAGTATTTTATTTATTTCTTATAAATGTCAATTCTCAAGTATCAACTTTACGGAAAAAACTCTGTTGGAGTCTATCTTACTGTTAATAATTCATTTGGTCTCTACCCATCTACATTATTAAACTTTGCAATAAAAAAAATAAAAAGCACATTTAAAGAACCTTTTTTTCCGTTATCTATTAACAACTCTACTCTTTTAGGAGTATATACTGTTAGTAATAAGTATGGAATTATCGTACCACACATTATAAGGGATGATGAGCTCAATATTTTAACCGATTATACTAAGAGTATTGATGATAATTATCAAATTGGAATAATTAAGTCTATAGATAATGCTTATGGAAATTTGATTTTATGTAATGATAAAGGAGCTATTATTAGTTCATTATTAAAGGATTTTAAACATGAAATTGAGAACATTTTAAATGTAGAAACCGAAGTCTTTGAGTTTGCGGAAAATTATTTGCCAGGATCGATCGGGTTAGCAAATAATTGCGGTTGTGTTGTCCATCCCCTAACTACTGAAGAAGAAATAGAAAAAGTTGGTTCATTTTTAAAGATTGATGAAATAGATGTATCGACTGTCAATAGAGGAATTCCATATCTCTCGTCAGGAGCAATTGTGAATGATAATAGCGGTATTTTTGGATTAGCTTGCACTGGACCCGAAATGATGCGAATGACAGATATCCTTGGGCTGTAAGACGATTTATTAAAATATTGTTGGAAATTTTCTATTCTTTTATTAATTTATTAGACTTTTGAAAGAGTATAATTTCATAAAATTGAATAATTTATTAAAAAGAAAAATTTAATATTTTTAAAAGATTATCTATTTAAATCTCGCTGATACAAGGGATTTGATATATTATGTCAGAGATAAAAATTTATCGCATTATCGGTACTTATTATAAGAATCATAAGAACTATTTATTTCGAAAAGAAGTACGTGCATTAAAAAGTGAAGACGCCTTAGAAAAAGCTTTAAGTCAAATAACTTCGATAGGTATTCTTAGGAGACAGATAAAAATTCAAGAAATAAAGGAAATATCTCCAGAAGAAGCTCAAGATTATCTTATTCGCGATTTATCAGAATAAATTTTATATACAATTTTTTTGTGGTTAATAAAAATGGAAAAGAATCAAAATCTTCAAAACCAACTATATCAACTAAGGATTTTAAGGGAACAATATGATATGTATCAAGGACAATTAGAAATAATAAATGCCTCACTTGGGAACTATCTTAATACAAAATATACTCTCCAAAATTTAAAAGATGGAGTCAAAAAAGACGATGAAATAATAATTCCTATTGGAGGAATAGTAGGAGTTAAAGCATCAATTCAAGATACTGAAAAGTTTTTATTATTTATCGGAAAAGATACTGTAATTGAAAAAAACATCGATGAGTCCATTGAGTTTATTGAGAAATTAATTCAACAACATAACGAACAAATAAAATCCCTTTCTCAAATTATTCAAAAATTGGATTTAAACATTCAAGGAATGTCCCAATCAATTCAGAATAGCTATTCAGAAAGGACAACTTAGGAAAGCTACTTTTATAGAGAAAATTTTGTTAATATATCAGGTGAATCATGCTCGAAAAATTAAAAGATGTATTTTCTAGTTTTGTAAAAAAGACGATAACTGATGAGAAAATTGATAAAGCTTTGTATGAATTAAACCTACTTTTAATAAGTAATGATGTTGCTGCAGAAACTGCTGATGTAATATGTAATAGTATTAAAGATTCCCTAAGGGGTGAACAAATTGGGAGATTATCATCAAAAAGAAAATATTTATTTGGAATTTTAAAAGAAGTAATAACTGATATTCTAACACCCGATCAAGAAATAAGTCTATTAGATGAAATAAAGAAAAAACAAGCTAAGAATTTACCATATGTAATGGTCTTTCTTGGAGTCAACGGAACTGGAAAAACTACTACTATAGCAAAGGTAGCACATTATTTAAAAAAAAATAATATTATCTCTGTTGCTGCCGCCTCAGATACTTTTCGAGCTGCTGCTATAGAGCAATTAATCTATCATATGGAAAGGGTTGGAATAAGAGTAATTAAACAAAGTTATAAATCAGATCCTGCGAGTGTTGCATATGACGCAATTCAACATGCCAAAGCAAAAGGAATTGATGTAGTATTAGTTGATACTGCTGGTAGACAAGTTAGCAATAAAAATTTAATAATAGAGATGCAAAAAATTGTTAGAATTGCTGAACCAGATTTAATTGTTTTTGTTGGAGATAGCCTTGCTGGTAATGATGCTTTAATTCAAGCTAAAGAATTTAAAAATAATGTTGGAATAGATGCGAATATTTTAACTAAACTTGATGCAGATGCTAAGGGAGGATCTGCTTTATCAATTTCTTTTGAAACAAAAAAGCCAATAATATTTGTAGGAACAGGGCAAACTTATGATGATCTAAAACCTTTTGATAAAGATTATTTCATTTCTAACATTCTTGAGTTGAATGAAAGCTAAGTAAAATAGTTCTTGATATTAGTTAACTTTTTTAAATATTCAGGTTTAATTTATTTGTGTCAAAACAATACCCAAAATATGATAAATACGAAAAATTCGATAAAAAGAAAAAACCAAGTTTATATGAAAGACTTGGAATTTTTTTTCGCAACACCAAACGTATATTTAAAATTGCTAATAAACCAAGGAGAAAAGATTATTTTCTTGTTTTTAAAATATGCGCCATTGGATTAGTAATTCTAGGTGCTGTGTCTTACGTAATTCAATTAATTTTTACGATTGTCAATGATGCTTTAGGTATAGGAACCCCCTAAAGGGGAACTTTTCTAATGAAGTTAATTTTTTATATCATATAGGTTTTTAAATACTCTTAATAGTTATGCAAGTAAAATTAAATCATTTTAAACATCTTCATTTTAAGGCCTCTGCTAGAAACTTTAAAAATATTGATTTAGATGAACCTAAATCATTTCACGGATCAAATCTAGGACCAAGCCCCGTTGAATATTTGTTAATAGGAATAGGAGGGTGTTTAGGAAATTCATTTATGTTTTGTTTAATTAAACATGGTATAGAAATCGAAAATTTAGAAATTATAGTAGATGGAAAGATACATCATAAGCCTCCAACGATGAGATTAAAGTTAATGAAAGTAGATGTTAAAATTATGTACGTATTAAAGAATCTATCTCAACTTAAGCAAATTGAACAATGTAAAAATGAATTTATGAAACACTGTGTAGTCTCAGATACATTAATCAATGGGATTCCAATTAATGTTGAATTTCAAAATAAAAACTAAAAGAAAGAAAAAATATATTTTAGAAATAATAAATGCTAATTTGTTCTGGAATGGTTAATTCTTCTTCTTTATTTTTACAAGCTATGAATTTGATTTTCATATTCATTGCCAGCGTTAGAAGACGTTTAGATAGAATTCCATCAATAATTATAAATTCAGTTTTGTTATATTTTGATATCGCCTCAAATAATTCGCCTACAGTTAACTCAAATAGCTTCTCAAGTTTATTATTAAATCCTATACTATGACCTGATGGGATTGTTTTTAGTGCTTCTGTTATTATTGATTGATTTTTTACCTTAAGTTTTTTAAGCAACTTACTAAGCTTTGTTTCTACAACTTTTTTCTCCATAACTTTAGGTGTTTCTCTTGTTTTTTCTAATGATTCAGCTGTAGATCTCTTATTCTGCAGAGACTTTATCATCTGTTTCCTGGTTAACTCTTCTACCTCGTATCCATCAGGAGCACGAGCAACATAGTCTATTTTAATTAACTGCATTAACTCTTTTGTAATTAAATCCCCGCCCCTATCTCCATCACTGAATATTGTTACACTTTCTTTACTTTTCGCTAAATCAATAACTGATTTAGGAATATGGGTTCCTTGAACGGCTACAGTGTTTTTTATCCCTATTCTAAGTAGGTTTAAAACGTCAGCTCGCCCCTCCACAATGATTAAATCATTATTGCTTTCAACATCTGGTCCAGCTGGTAACCCTTCAGGGCCCCATTTTATGATTTCACCAAGTTTAATATCTGTTTCTATTTTTTCTTCAATTTCACTAGGTTCAAGAGATTTTTGATCCCATTCTTTTAATAATTCTGCTGCACGTTCAATGATTTTTTTACGTTTTCTTTCCCTTACATCTCTAATCTCAATTAGACGGATTTTAGCTTCGCAAGGTCCAACCCGGGTAACAGTTTCAACAGTTGCCGCCAATAGTGCAGTCTCCTTTCTAGTTAAAGAGGATGGAATTTTAATAATACCAATAGAAACACCCTCCTTAGATTCGTTTTCTACTTCAATTCTTCCGATTCGTCCCGATTTTTGAAGATCTCTTAAATCGAGATCTAAAAGGAGACCCTCAGTTTAGCCGATTTAGCCGAAATGGCTTTAAAATTTACCTTTGACCAAATATGGCGCCAACTATATCGCTTTTTTCAACCACACCCTTAATTTCAAATTTTGTTTCAATAATA
>JBHLPZ010000068.1:0-13630 GCA_048885325.1 Candidatus Odinarchaeota archaeon | reverse complement strand
AAATAAATTTTTAATTTTTATTAAATAGCAAATAAATTTTTTTCGATTTCAATTATTTACTAGATATTAATTTCAACAAGAGATATTAAATATATAACATAATAGTTAATATAAGATGAAATTTTGAAGTTAGCGAAAAAATGAAAAATTGCAATATTTGAATATGTAGGGGGTATTTTTAAACACACTTATTAAATTAGTTGAAATTCAAATGCTATTGATAAAATTAGAGCTATGAAAATTTATATAAAATTTTCCTGATTTAAACGCCAACTAGAGGTAGGTTTAAAATAATTATCTCAAGTTATATTTCTAGCTTCTCACTCTAAGAGAACTTTAATAACACAATAGTTTATAGGAAAAATATTTAAAAATCATTATGATCTAAGAATATTTGAGATTATTTGAAAAAGATCCGAACTTTTTTCTAAATATAAAAATTAAAATATAAAATATTTAATAAGTTATTTAAAACAAAATAAAGTAGTTTGTTAGGAGAATTGACGCTTAGTCAAGATATCGAGGAACTTGAAGAATCCGAAATTGAAGACGCTTTGCAAACTCTTGGGTTTACTAAAAACGATTCAAAGGTATTACTCACTCTCGCTAAATATAAAATATTAAGTCCAGCAGATATTGCAAAATTTTCTGGAGTAGATCGTGCCAGAGTTTATGACAGTCTTAATAGGTTAATCGAAAAGGGATACATTCAGAAAGAGCCGATAAAACGTGGTGCAAATTATCAAATCATCCCCATTGAAAATATATTTAAATCAATCCGAGAGGAATATAAACAAAAAATTGATGAAACTCTAATTATTGAAAAAGCGATAAGTGAGTTAGAAGTCAAATCAGATGAATTTGAACCGCGAGTGTGGGCTATAGGTGATAGAGATAAAATTAGAAAAAAGATTAAAGAACTTATTGAGATATCACAAAATCGAATTTATTTCATAATAACTCCTGATTTATTAATGGAAGAATTAGGAGGCTATGAATGGATACTCAAACTATTATGGAACAAGAAATTCTCCTCAAATACTCAGATAATTATAGCATTAAAATATTTTGAAGCCCTTAAAGAAGAAATTAAAAAATTATTGAAATTATCCGTAAAAGTACATTCAATAGAGGGTGATAGTGTAATACCATTTGGATTATTAATTACTGATAATGATTTTCTACTTACGACTTTAGATCAAGTAAGTGAAGCCCCAGAATACACATCCGGCCTATGGTTAGAATATGGGCGTCAAAAACAAATTATGGGCTATGAGCACCTTTTTAAACATTTTATAAGCTCAGAATGTAAAGAAATCAAATTAACCACTAAAAAAGAGGCACCGGAAGCGTAAAATTCTAATAATACGGTTTAGAATATGGAATATATAAAAAAAAATATATATAAAACCAATATTAATTTGCAGAAATTGAGAAATTGAAAAATCTAGGGTGATAGGAATAAGCTATCGAGGAAAAGCATTAATGGTTGGATCTCCTAATGTTGGGAAAACTAGTCTCTTAGCTCGGTATGTGGACAATAAATTCAGTGAAGAATACCATCAAACTATAGGAGCAAATTTTTTGATAAAAGAAATTGATCTAAGTGATATTATTGATAAAATTAATGTAAGCAAGCCTGAACTAAAGAAAGATATTAAGGATAAAGGATTTAAATTATACTTTTGGGATGTAGGAGGTCAACAAGACAAACTTTTCGCAAATGAATATTACTTTGTTCAAGCAGTTGGAGCTATGGTAGTTTTTAGTTTAAGTTCTTATGATACCTTTAAAGATCTCGATTTTTGGATTTCTAAATTAAAACAACTAAGTGGAGAAATACCATATATCCTTGTTGGCAATAAATCAGATTTAAAAAGAGAAGTTGTTAAAAATATAGTTGAAAAAAAGGTTAAAGAATTAGGAGTTGAATATTATGAAACTTCTGCAAAATTAAATGAAAATGTTGATATAGCTTTTGAAAGGCTATCAATTCAAATTTTGAATAAATTAAAATGATTTCTTATTATCCTTATTTATAACCTAAATTAAATTTAGTTAAATGAAATTTTAAATATTAGAGTTCAATGAGTATTCTTCTAATTCCTATAGCTCCATTATCAAGAACAAAATCTCGTCTTAGAGATTGCTTTTCCAAGGAGCAACTTAAGGAATTAACACTTGCTATGTTCAAAGATTTAGCTAAAAAACTGGAAAAGGTTGATATTTTTGATCAAAAAATTGTATATTGCAACAGTTCAGAAATAATAGAGCTCGCAAATGAATATGGATTAAAAGGCATCAAAGAAGAATTAACTACCCCTAGAAAGAATTTTGATGCTGTAATCAAGGATCTTAATGAAATAGCTATTTCAAAGTTCAAAGCTAAAGAAACTATATTTATCTTTTTAGATACAATTTTGATTTCAATAAATAACTTTTATGAGCTTTATTCCCTTTTAAAGGATCATCAATTAATTGTTTGTCCTGCGATACATTCAGCAGGAATTTCAGTTCTTGGGAGAAACCCACCTGATATAATACCAACTTTCTTTTCAGAACCAGACACTCCTTCACTTTTGGCTCTATTAAATAGAGCAAATGAATTAAATCTGAAAATAGCGGTTTATGATTCGTTTCGTGCTGGTTTTGATATTGATATTAAACAAGATTTAGTTTTAGCATATGAATATTTAAAAATCCTTAATTTAACAAATACAGAAACTTACAAATTTTTAAAACGAAATTTAAAAATATCTTTACATAAAAGAAATATAAGAGATAATAGAGATTTTGAATTAAGAGAGTTAGAATTATAGCTGCTTAAAAAGAGAAGGTAATATTTATCTTTATATCTTCATTTAAAACACCTTCTACAGCATTCTGTAAATCTTCTCTTTCATTCTTTAATGCTGCCAAATATCTCATATAATCCTTATTCTTTCTATCTAAGTCATTTTGAATATGCTCTAATCTCACAGAATTTGTTGAAATTTGATTTTTAACATCTTCTAATTCTTCAAATAACCCTACATCTTTTACTTTTTCTTCCAATAACACGGTATCTTGCTTTAATTCATTTAATTCTTCGATAAAGTTAAAAATTTTTTTTTCTTTGAAAATTAAATTAATTTGTTCAATTGTTTTTTCCTTAGTATCAGTCTTTAGATCTAACTTATTCTCTTCTAAAACATGGCGTAATTGTACTAATAAATTTGAAAAATTTGGTAAATCTTGTCTTTCATTACGGAGGGTTTTTATTGGATCTTTTAGGAAATTTTTTAAAAAAATCATATTAAGATTTGATATATGAATCGTTTCTTTTTCCAACTCATGCTTCAACTTTTTTAATGCTTTTTTAAAACCTAATTGATCATTGATTTTCATTCTTATCGTGAATCTTTTCTCTTTTTTATCTTCCAAATCCGAAAATAATATGTTTTTTTCTAATTCTATTAATCTATTATTTAGTTTTTGCTGATGAGTTTTATGTTCCTCTAATTGCTTTTCATATTCTTCCAAATCTGCTTTTGCATGTTCAATATTTTCTCGTAAACTAAAAAGCTTTGGTAATTTTTTAAGCAAATATTCAGCAGTTCTAAGAGCTTCATATTTTTTTCTTAAAAATTGTTCCAATACTGCTTGTTTCTTTTGAATTTTACGTGTTATATAATTCAATTCTTTAATTTCAGGTTGTACTTCTTTTTGAAACTTTGGTAATGATTTTCTTGCGATTTCATTTATGCTAGTAAATAACCTTTTAATTGAATTTACTAAATTCATGATATTATCGTAGTTTAATTCTTCTTCTGGAATTTCTATCTCATCAATTTCTTTCCTGATACGATCAGAGAAGAAATGTAAAGATTTTAACGCTTTTTCTTCTATTTTTCCTTTTCCTGCCTCTATAAAATGATCCATACAAACTTTGATTTCAATTAAACCGTCTCTTATTTCTGATATAAGTTTTTGAACCACCTTTTTTATTTTTGCAAATTGAGAGTCTAAACGACCCTTATAAAAATCTTCAAATTCCTCTAATACTATTTCAATCATTTTATCTCTATTTTTTTATAGACTCAATTAATTTTTTATTATTCATATATTTCTGTAAAACTTTGGGAATTCTTACAGAATGATCTTCATTTTGATAGTTTTCTAATAGACAACAAATTGTACGTTCTGTGGCAATCGCAGTGGAATTTAATGTATGTACAATCTGTTTCTTTTCTTGAGTACCAACTTTTCCCATTCTAATTTTTAATTTTCTTGCTTGATAATCAAGACAATTACTGCAAGAAACTAATTCTCGATATGCCTGCGAACTTGGAAACCATCCCTCAAGATCATATTTCTTAGCAGCATTATCATTTAACTCTCCTGAAGCTATATTAACTATTCTATAAGGAATTTCTAATTCTCTGAAGATTTCTTCTGTGTTAGCTAATAGTTCCTCATGAAATATCCAAGAATTATCAGGTTTACAGAAGATATACTGTTCTGCTTTTTCAAATTGATGTACTCTAAATATTCCTAAAGTATCTTTACCGTGAGATCCTGCTTCTCGTCTAAAACATGTAGAAATTCCAGCATATTTAATTGGTAAGTTCTCTGGTTCGATTATTTCGTTAAAATGATAAGCTGCTAAAGGTTGTTCTGCTGTGGCAATCAAATAAAGATCTTCATCTTGGATTTTATACAGTTGTTCTTCAAAATCTGCCAATTCCGCAGCTGCTTTAATTATATCATATTTGATAAAAAACGGAGGCCATAAAGGAATATAACCTTTGGAAATTAATTTTTCTAAGGCATATCTTAATAATGCTAAATTCAAGGATACGATCTCTCCTTTTAAATAAAAAAATCTTGAACCAACTACTTCAGCTGCTTTCTTTGTATCTACCCCATCAATTTCAGAGATTAAATCAACATGAGATAATGGCTTAAACTTAAATTTAGGAATATTACCCACAATTCTCACAATCTCATTACTTTCTTCAGTTTCTCCGATTGGAACGGACGGGTGTAAAAGATTTCCAACGATATATCGAAAATTTTCTCTTTTTTCTAAATATTCCACCTTTAGTTTTTCTAACTCATCAATTTTTTCCTTTATTTTTATTGACTTTATTTTAGCTTTTTCGAAATTATTAACTTCTCCTGATTTCTTAAATTGACCAATTTGAACTGAGATTTCGTTCCGTTGTCTATTTAATTCTTGAAGCTCTTTTAAAACATCTCTCCATTTTTTATCATAAACTAATACTTTTCGCGCATTAGATGGGTCTTTAAATCTTTTTTCCTCTGAATTAATTATCTTTTCCAAATCATTTCGAAATAATTCAATATCGAGCAAATAAAATTCCCTCGAAATTTTATTCATGCTTAATTCTTTCAGCTATTGTTGAGCGAAGAAGTGCTGTTTTTATTTTTCGTTTATCATAACCTACTTTATCAATAATTTTCATTATTTTTATTCTCCTTGCTTTTCCTTTCAAGCCTTCCTCAAGCATAAATTGCTTAGCAAATTCCTCTTTCTTATTCTCTTCTGACTCAGCCATTATTTAAAAATATTCTCGATAGTAAAAAAATTTAATTAGAATTTTTACTTTCGTAAGGGACCCAATTTCTTTATTTCATTAGTAAACTCAGTGATTACTTCAGCAAACCTTTTTCCTTCAGAAGCGCTTACCCATTCCAACCTGACGCGTTTTTCATTAACGCCCAACTGCTTAATAATTATGTTATATAACCTTTCAAAACGGTCTCTTGTATATTCATTTCCAGAGATATAATGACAATCACCAATATGGCATCCACTAATAAGAACACCATCAGCACGGTTTTTTAAAGCTTTTAAAATAAAAGCAGGATCTACTCTTCCGGAGCACATAACTCTTATTATTCTAATATTTGGGGGATATTGGAATCGTGAAACTCCTGCTAAATCCGCCCCAGCATAACTACACCAATTGCAACAAAAAACCAAAATATCGGGTTCAAAATCTCCCCTATTACTTTTCGGTACTACTTTTACCATTTTATAATTCTTCCAATGATTTAGTTTTCTCTAGCAGATATGAATCAATCATCACACCTATTTGGTCGAAATCATAATGCTTTACAGAAATTGCACCGACGGGACAAGTAGCAGCACAGGTTCCACAACCTTTACATAATGCCGAATTAATATAAGATTGCTTTAAATTCAAATTCAAATCTTCAAATTCCATTTCAGTGTCCAAAAGTTCAATCGCATTATATGGACAGGTCTCCACACATTTTCCACATCCAATACATTTATCTGGATTAACCTCCGAGACTAAACCGGAAGTTTTAATTTCCTTTGCACTTAAAAATCGACTAGCCCTACCAGCAGCACCATTTGCCTGTGAAATAGAATTTTGAATACTCTTTGGCCATTGAGCGCATCCACATAGGAAGATACCATCAGTTGCAAAATCTAAAGGTCTTAATTTAACATGAGCTTCCAAAAAAAAACCGTTTTTGTCTATTGGTACTTTTAGCATTTTTGCTAATTCTTCTAAATTATCTGCTGGAATCATCGGGGTCGATAATATTATCAAATCGGTCTGAAATCCTATTTCCTCTTGAAGATTCGTGTCAAAAACCTTTATCTCGTAATTTTCTTGAGCTCCCTTTTTTCTCGTAATTTCTGGTAGATTATTTAAATCATATCTCAAAAAAATTGCATCTTTTCTTCTTTCACGGTAGTAATCTTCGAACTCCTTCTTAGCCATTTGTAAATCTCTATATAGTACAGTAATCTCAAGTTCGGGCTTGATTTCCTTAAGTATATCTATATTTTTAATTGCTGTAGCGCAACAAATATTTGAGCAATAGGTAATCCCTTCTTTTTGTCTTGAATTAGCACATAAAATAGCAGTAATTCGATTTATATTTTTTAACCATGAAAAATCTTGATCTTTTAATTTTTGTTCTAGTTCTAATTGAGTTATAACATTTTGATTTTTACCATTATAATGGAATAAACCTCTTGGTTTTAATTCCTTACCTCCAGTAGCAACTATTATTGTACCAACTTTAAAATCATTAATTGAGTTTTCTTTATCACTTACAGAAATCTCATAATTTCCTAAGTAACCCTTAATATTCTCTACTTTAGTTTCTAAGAAAATTTTGATATTTTTATTCATTTTTACCCGATCCATTATTTCATTTAGAAAATTTGATCCTTTTTCTTGAATTGGAGATATGACGTTAAGATAATTTATCATCCCTCCTAATTTATTCTCTTTTTCTACGAGGAACGTTTCAAATCCTTGTTCTGCGATGTTTAACGCGGCAGTCATCCCAGCAACACCTCCACCAATGATTAATGCTGAGGGAATAATCTTAAGAGTTTCTTCTTTTTGTGGTTTTAGTAGTCTCGCTTTCGCTACAGCCATTTTTACAAGGTCAATAGATTTTTTGGTTGCTGCTTCTTTCTCTGTCATATGAACCCAAGAACACTGATCTCGAATATTAACCATTTCAAAAAGATATTTGTTTAATCCTGCCTCTTGACAAGTAACCTGAAACAACGCTTCATGTGTTCTCGGAGTGCAGGAAGCTACAATGAACCTATTTAAATCATTTTCTTTAATAAGTTCTTTTATTCTTTCCTGAGAATCACTGGAACATGAATATAAGTTTGCTTCACACTGAACTACATTTGGTAATTTTTTAATTTCTTCAACAACATTTGGAACCTCAACATATTTACCAATATTAATTCCACAATGACAAATTAAAACTCCTATTCTCGGTTCTTCAGAGGTATTAACTTTCTTTTCTGGTTCCTCAAACTCCTTCTTCTTGATTTGGGTAAATTTAACCGAGTTTAATAGGGATGCAACTTGTGATGCTACACCACTCGCATCTGCTACTGTCTCAGGTATATCCATTGGACCTTGACAGAACCCACATAAAAAGATACCATCTTTCGAAGATTGAAGTTTATTAAAGTAAGAACGTTCCTTAAAAAAATTATATTGATCGAGTTCAATCCCTAAGATCTTTGCTAATTCGTTTGTACCTCTTGATGGTACTAATGGTGATGCTAATACTACTAAATTCGCAGTAAAATCTTTGAATTCTCCAGTTTTTAAATCCTCATAATGTATAATTAAATCATTAGTTTCAGGATCTTCTCTAATTTGACTAATTTTCGTTTGGTAATATTTTACATCATATTCTTGCTGTGCACGTTGAGTGAATTCATAAAAATTCTTACCGTAAGCTCTAATATCGTGTCTAAACACATAACACTGTGATTTCTCAGAATGTTCTTTTGTAATTATTGCTTCTTTTGCTGTATACGTACAACATACACTTGAACAATATGGTACACCTTCATGTAAATCTCTTGACCCAGCACATTGAATAAAAGCAATTTTTTCAGGTTCTTCATGATCACTCGGTCTTAAGACGTGTCCCCCGAAAGGCCCCGAAGCACATAAAATTCTCTCATATTCAAGAGCACTTACTACATTTTCATATTGATATCCCCACCTTGAAGATAATTTTTCAGCAGGCATTTCAAAACCAGTTGCTACTACAATAGCTCCTATTTTAAGTTGAATTTCTTGAGGTTTTTGTTCATAATCAATTGCTTCAGCTTCACAAACTTTTTCACAAACTCCACATACTCCTTTTGTTAATTTCAAACACAAATCAGGATCAATTAAATAGACGGGAGGGACTGCTTGAGGGAAAGGTATATAAATTGATTTTCTTTTACCTAGATTCATATCAAATAAGTTTGGAACTTCAATTTTTGGACATTTTGCAGCACAATCTCCACAACCTTTGCATTTTGTTTCGTCAATATAGCGTGGTTTTTTAAGAATTGTGGCAGTAAAATCTCCTGCATCTCCAGTAATTTCTTTAACCTCATGATAAGTTAATAATTCAATATTAGGATTTCTAAAAACCTCAACCATTTTAGGTGCGAGAATACATAAACTGCAATCATTTGTAGGGAATGTTTTATCAAGTTGAGCCATTCGGCCTCCAATTGAGGGAGTTCTCTCCACTAAATATACTTTAAAACCTAATTCGGTTAAATCTAAAGAACATTGGATACCAGCAATTCCTCCGCCAATTACTAAAACAGATCCTTCCATTATGATTTAACTTCTCCATTATCGTTTGAATCAATTACATGAATTAAATTTACCAAAAACTCAGAAAAATCTTTAATTTCTATGGAGGAGAATTCATCATAATCCTTTTGAAGACACGAGAGGTGTATTATACATTTTGGACAGGATGTAACTAAAGTTGTACCTGCTTCTTTAGCTTCTAAGAGTCGACTATATCTTAGAGCTTTCGATCGAGTATTACAATTCATCCATGAACTAACACCACAACATAATGCATTTTCTTTATTATGGGTCATTTCCTTAAAAGAATAACCTAATCCCTCCAAAATGTTAAAAATTTCCCTTAATTTTCCTAAAAGGTTATTAGATTTTGGTAAAAATCTGCTCAACCTGCAAGGATCATGATACGTAAATTGAATACAAATATCGTTTTCATCTGGAGCTTTTAATTCAACTTTACCTTGTTTTAACTTTTCATAAACGTACTCAATTATATATTTCACTTCAAACTTTTTATCAAAATCTTCAAACAGTTTTGGGTACTCCACTTTGAAGGTCCTATAACCTTCTGCGCAAGATGTGATAATTGTTGAAACACCTGACTTTTCAAATAAGTCATAATTTTTCTTTGCTAATTTTATAAAAGCGTCAAAATTTCCTAATCCCCAGTATAAGTCGTGTCCACAACAAACTTCATCTTTAAGAACAACTATTGGTCTTTTTTCTATTTGATATAATATTTTAAGTGAGCTTATAGGAATTGGATCTACTTCTTGGAATTCAAATTTAAAGTATGGTATGCAACCTACAAAATATAGAATATCTCCTTTATCTGAAATTTTACATTCTTTTGGGACCCAATCAAGATTTTTTTTCGGTTTTATATAAGGTTCGCTTAATATTTCTGATATAGTAGTATAAACACCTTTATGTGCGACGAATTCCTCAGGATTTTGGTTATAATAATTTTTCATTTTATATTTTGCATTTCTTACAATATCCGCAAAATTTACATCTTCTGGGCAATTCTGAAGACAGCTATTGCATGTTAAACAATCCCATAAAACCCCACTACTGATTACTTTATCTTCTGACCCTTCTAATATTCGTTGAATAATTATGCTTGGTATAAAACTCTGAACTTTGCTAAGTTGGCATATACCGCTACAACGAACACATTGATAACATTTACTTAATAGTTTTCTTAAATTTGGTTCATAAATTTTGTCTAGATATAACTCTGAATCCTTTATAGATTGCTTAGAATTACCTTTTTCATTGATTTCTGTTATAAGCTTCACGAAAATATTTTAATTTTTGCTTTATATTATATTGAATCACTTTTAATAAGAAAAAAGGGGAATGAATTTATTTTTTCTGATTAGTTTTGATAATGGGAATTCGTTATGAAAATAAAAGTTATATTTCTTTTCCAATGTTGTCATCCTTGAAAAATTAAAAATCAATAGGAAAAATCGTAGTTTTAAGAGTTTTTCTTGTTTAATATTGGAATTATATGGTCTAATCAGAAAGAATAAATTATCTCCTTTTTTTACTTAATCATTATATTGTATCGTTAAAATTAAAACAAATAATCAAGGTGAAAGATTACAAGGGTGACATAAATGTCTGGTAATCAGACCATTGTTAGAATAGGTGTTTATGTATGCAGGTGAGGAGTAAATATTGGAGCTACAGTAGATTGTGATGCTGTGAAAGATGCTGTTGAACACCTCCCAAATGTCACAATAACTAGAGTAAATGACTTTACTTGTAGTGATCCTGGACAGAAAATTATCAAAAATGATATTCTAGAATTAGATTTAAATCGAATTGTCGTTGCTGCTTGTACTCCGAAAATTCATGAACCTACCTATCGTGCTGTCTTAGTTGAAGCTGGTTTAAGCCCTTATTATTTTCAGATGGTTAATTTACGCGAGCATTGCTCATTTGTACACGGAGATAATAAGATGGGTGCTACGGAAAAAGCTATAAGATTAGTCATAGCAGGAATAAATCGAGCCCGTGAACTAGAGAGCATACCCCGGAAAGTAATACCTGTAGAAAGAGCAGCTTTAGTAATTGGGGCTGGAATTGCTGGAATGAATGCTGCGTTAGATTTAGCGAATCAAGGAATAAATGTTTATTTAGTTGAAAAAGAACCTACTATTGGTGGAAAAATGGCACAATTAGATAGGATTTATCCAACTGATGATTGTGGAATATGAGTACTTGCTCCAATAATGGTTAATGCTTCGAAACAGCCAAATATAAATTTATTTACCTATAGCGATATAATCGAATTTAGTGGCATTCCTGGTAATTATAAAGTCAAAATAAGAAAAAATCCTCGTTATATTGATGAAAGTAAGTGTACTGGTTGTGGACTATGCACAACCAAATGTCCTATAAAAGTACCTGATGAATTTAATAGAGGGATCGGCGATAGGGGTGCAGTATACATCCCATTCCCTCAAGCTGTACCGAAATATGCTGTAATTGATAAAACTGTTTGTATTGACTGCAAAAATTGCGAAAGAATCTGTCCAGCTGAAGCAGTTGATTTTGAACAAGAACCACAATATATTGATATAAATGTGGGTGCTGTAATAGTCGCTACAGGGTATGATGAATACCCAATTATCGAAACTAATGAGTATAATTATGGATTAAGTCCTGATGTAATTACTCAAATAGAACTAGAACGGTTGTTAAGTCCTATTGGGCCAACTGATGGTCATATATATAGAATTTCTAATGGAGAAATCCCAAATACAATTGTAATGATTCAATGTGTCGGTTCAAGATCAGTTAACGAACTCCCATATTGCTCTGGAGTATGCTGCAATGTGGCTCTTAAAAATGCGCAATTATTAAAGCAAGAGTATCCTGATATGGATGTTGTTTTGTTTTATATTGATATTAGGACAACAGATAAAGGAAACGAAGAATACTACAGAAGAATAAGAGATACGGGGATTAGAATGATTCGGGGAAAAGTCGGAGAAATATTGGAAGACCCTAAAACGAAAAAGCTAAAAATTCGAGCATTTTCATCATTAACAGGTGATATTATTAAACTTGAAGCCGATTTAGTTGTATTATCTACAGGTATGATCCCTTCAAAAGGTACTGTTGAAATAATAGACGTGATGGGTTTGAGTAAAGGTCCAAATGGATTTTTAACTGAAATTCATGGATGTTTAAGCCCTCAAGAAACAAATAGCATGGGAATCTATATATGTGGGACTGCAGCTGGACCAAAGAACATACCTTATTCAGTATCAACAGCTTTAGCGGCAGCAAGTAAGGCTGCTACTCTGCTTTCTCACAATACTATAAATCAAGAATTATTGATCGCAGAAGTGAAAGAAGAACTTTGTATGGGATGCCATAGATGTGAAAAATTGTGTTATTATGAAGCCATACAAGTAGGTGAAAACAATATTGCAATTGTAGATGATTTGAAATGTAAAGGTTGTGGTGTGTGCGCCACATCATGTCCCGCTAGAGCAATTGACCTAAAATACTATAGAGACAAACAATTTATCGAAGAAATTAAAGGAATCAGTAGTAATGAAATTAGTTCCATTCAAGGAGCACCAAAAATTGAGGAAGAGTAAGTAAATAGGAGGTAATTCATATGGTTGATACAGAAAATAAGAATTTTAGAAAAATTATTGCTTTTGGATGCGATAAATGAGGGTATTCTGCTGCAGACTTAACTGGAACTACGAGAAAAACCTACTCAACTGATTTTCACTTAATTCGCGTTAGATGTACAGGAAGAGTTGGTATTCATTTAATTATGGAATGTTTTTTAAACGGTGCTGATGGAGTAGCTATTATATCGTGAAAAGAAGGAGAATGTGAATATGGTAGTGGTAACCTTAATACATATGAGCATATCAAGTTTTTGAAACGATTATTTAGGCATCTAGGAATTTCAGAAAATAGAATTCAGCAATATTTCTGTTCAGCGGCAGAAGTAGAAAAATTCATCCAATCAGTAGAAGATATGACAACTAAAATTAATGAACTCCCACCGATACCTAAACAAAAAATTAATCCGAAGTAGGATGATCCTGCCAAAAAAATTATAGTTGGAAGGAAACTAACTCATAGCATGAGCCTTCGGAATAAAAAATTAGATTAATTACTAGTAAAAAGATGGAATCAAAAGGAACTATTTCATGGGATTTTTTAAAGGTTATAGCAGATACTTTAGATTCATATAGAATACGTGCTTTAATAGATGCAAAAAATGATATTATTAATTCTGAGATTTATGATGAGGAACAATATTATCAAATACTTTTCCATATGATTGATGTAGAAAGGTTCAAATATTCCTTATTTAACTATTTAAATACTAAAAAAGATCATAATTTTAAATCCTTAAAGCAATTTTCTAAAGAAAATTCAATTGATATTAAAAAAACTCTTAGTCTTTTAGAGTTATTGAGAAACGAGGGACTTATTAACCTAGAATATATTTATGA
>JBHLPZ010000067.1:0-13790 GCA_048885325.1 Candidatus Odinarchaeota archaeon | reverse complement strand
TCTTTAATATAGGATTTCTAAATATCATCCTTGCTGTATTCTTTGGATTTATTGGATGGGTCTATGCAAAATGGGGGAAAAAAAGTGGTTTTCTTGGAAATATTATAGTAAGTATTTCTTTCTCAATAGGATTAATTTATGGAGCTATATTAAATAATTCAAATATTCCTCCCTATATCTATTTCTTCTTTTTAACTTCATTTTTTCTACTGCTTTCACGAGAAGTTATAAAAGGGTGTGAAGATATTGAAGGAGATAAAGAGCAAAACGTTAAAACCTTAGCAATTAGAATTGGTGTTAAAAAATCTACGATAATTGCTATAATTTTTTCATTAATGGCAATATTATTTTTTATTTTACCATATTTTACTCCAATTATTAACCCCTTGTTATTTTTGATCTCAATGTTTTTTGGATTGATTGATGTGGGATATGCTGTAGTATTAATGCTCTCTTCTAAATTAATTAAAGAAAGCTTCAAAAAAATTAGTCTACTTCTAAAAATTGGTGCATTTTTAGGATTAATAGCTTTCTTGTTAGCAAGTATAAAGATTACCTAAAAGGAGTTAATATTTGTAAAATTTCATTAAACCTGTTGTTTTTTATAAATTTTTTCAAGCTTTCTTTTTTGTCAATCGTTAAACTCTTATAAGGGAATGTTTCAATTAATTTCCTCGTTTGATTCAAACCTAAATACTTTCTTGTATAATCTGCGTTTGAATACTTATAAGTAGTAAGAAATTCACTATCCAGTCGCTCTCTAAATAATTCTAAAATAAAATTAAAATAATTTTTAAGTAAAATCTGATCTTCTAATGAAATCTCTGGCTCAAAAAATATTTGAATTGGATGTGTTCGAAATGTATTTCCAGATACCAGAATTCCATCAACATTAAAATCAGCTTTAATGATACCTAAACCAACTCTCCCATTATATGCCCCTGTATCAACAGTTCTTATATATAATATGTTTGATTCTAATTTTTGATTCAACTTTTCATTAATTTTAAGTTTTAACTTCTTATACTTATTATTGATATATTGATTAGCATCAATTACTTCAATTTCGCGATTTCCTAAATTCTCTAAAACCTTATCTGATAGTAAATAATAATTCACTTTCAAAGGAAATTTTGCACGGTATTTCTTTAAAAACTCATCAAATTCATATCCTGCTCTATATTTATATTCAAATTTTAAGAGATAATCTTTCTGGACTATCTTATTCTTTTTTTTTAATTTTATACCTGAAAATGTTAAATCCTCTACTTTGGGTCTATATTTTTTTTTAAAAAATACAATACATATATTTGTACCAGTAAATTCAAATATTTTTGTCTCAAAAATGACCATCTTAAGAATTTTATAGTATTTCAAGAAATCTAATCTAAATTTATTCGATACAGAAGCCCCATATAAAAAATTTGAGGGAATAATATAAACCAGATTTTCAACATTACTTCTTAAATCATTTATCATAGCAATTTGGTATAAATCTTGATAACCAATATTTTCTTTATTAAAATAATGAAGTAGTTTTTGAGTTTCAGAATGTTTTTTGATGTATCCTAAATAAAGATATGGTGGATTAGTTACATGGTAAATTGGAAATTTCCTTTGTATTAGAAATTCTGGAAAACTTTCAAGATTGTCCCTAATCATAATATTTTGTTTTGCAATTACATCAGAAATTCCATAGGATTCAGCATTTTTAATACATTTATTAACCATTTCTTTTTGTATATCAAATAAAAAAATATGGTTTAAGAAAAAATTCTCTCTCGCATTTGGAGTTATAAAATCTAAGATTGGTAAAATTAAGTTTCCTTCACCAGCATAAAGATCAACCCAAATATAGTTATTTAAAACTTGCTTGATCTCTGGATAGATATATTTATAAAATATATCTTTTGATGTTAAATGCATACCAAATTTTCTACGATTCCTAATTTCTTGGGAACCAATTGGGTCGTTAGTCAAATCTTAAGAAAAAATGCTTTTTTTATTATCATATATTATATTTTGGAATTTTATAAATACCATACTTCCAATAAAAGATAATATCGAAAATTGGTCTCCAATTTTTTTAATAAACTATTTGAATTTTTTTATATTATAAAGAGAAACTCATTTCCTCAAGGAAAAAAATTTTAAGGTTGATAAATATGAGTTATTCGGAAAATGAAATGATAAATAATTATCTTGAACTAGTAAGAAAGAAATTACCAGAATGGTTAAAACCAAAAAAAGAAGAAGTTAGAGTGATACTAGATGATCTAAATAATCAAATTTTAGATGAAGCAAGAAATATTGCTGGTGGTGTAGAACCAAGTGCGGCAGATATTCAACAAGCGTTAATACAAATTGGCTCTCCTGAGAGTATTGCTAGAATTTATAAAAAGCGTGGCACTCCAAAACTATATATAACCGAAGAACTTTTTGAATTTTATTTAAGAACTATGTTTTTCTTTTTTGCCATAGTGCTTATTATAAATATTACAATTGCCATCTTTAAGTTTATCTTCCAACCTTCGATGTGGTTAGATGCTTTAGGAGGTATGTTTACCGGTATTTGGATTGGTTGTTTAATCACAGCAGTGGTAATAACTATAGCATTTGTATTCTTTTCCATGCAGGGGTTTCTCCCGGAAGATTTTGGAGTTATACCCTCTAGACTAGCAATAGTTTTTCCGTTTCATCTTTCAGAGCGAGAATTAAAACAAACAAAAGAATACACTGAAGAAAGCCTTCAACAAGCCAGAGAAAGAGCCAAATTAATTATTTCTGAGTCTCGAGCTAGAACAAAACATAAAATAGCTGAAATTGAAGTTTTAAGGCAAGAAAGGTTAGCAGCCGCAGAATTGCGTAGAGAACAAAAATTATTAGAAGCAAAAGTACGTAGAGATGAGAGGCTAGAAAGAGCAAGACGCCGAAGAGAAGAAAAAAAAGAAATTGCCAAAGCAAAACGAGAATTAAAGAAAAAAACACCGGTTACAGTAGGCCAACTGATTTTTGGTGCTGCTGGCGGAATTATCTTTGGATTATTCTTAATAATACAACCCTTTGCTGAAATAGTTTTATTTCATATAGAATTTCTAGATTGGCTTAAATTATTCGGGTTATTAATTTTTATCAGTGGTTTATTTAATCTTGTTAGATTAGCTGCAGGAGTTAGGAATTATACTGGCCAACAAATTACCTTAGGAATATTAACAATTTATAATGCGGGATACATTCCTTTGTTTCTTTTTTTGATAGATAAACCTCATATCTTTCCAATTGATTTATTCTCAGGTGGTACAATTCACTTGATACCATTAGATTCTAGCAATCCAGCATATATTATTTATTTCTGGGTAATAATTGCAATAGTAGTAGGAATTATCATAGGGATGGTTAGTAATTTCTATAAAATTTACAAATTTCAGAATTTAAAAAAAGAATATTAAATTAATTCTTTTCTTCTTTTTATTTTTAGTTTTTAGTCAATTATAAAGCCTAAAATTAATTACAATAGTACACTTGAGTGTATAATGTTATTTGCTACATTAATCTGGGCAATTCCCTGTCTCTTAATAATGCTAAATCAAATAAAAAAATAGAAAAAATAAAAAAAGAAAAAAATTAATTCATTTATATTTTTGAATTTTCCAAATTTTATAGATATCATCGAGATTTAATAATGCAACGAATACGATCAGGACTGTCATACCAATCCTATAAGGATCGTGAAATTCGGGTGGAATTCCGATATGAACCCATGGTTCTGAAAACCATGGAAAAATATCAGGACGATTCATCAAGATAATCAAAAATGGTATGACTCCTAATTTCAGACCTATTTTAATTATATGAATTAATTGATGAGTACTTGGTTGAGTATTTCCTAAAATACCTCTCGTTATATCTAGAGAACTACCTACGATCAGAAAAATCCCAAAAAAACGTAGTAGCAAAAGAAATTCGCCTTCAAATAAGTAAGTAGGAAATGGCTGAAATACAAATAATATACCCATAACTAATCCAATTCCTCCGCCAATAATTTCACCTACAGGTTTTATGAATGGTTTTGGTGGTAATCCTGCCTCAAGTCTAATTTTTTCCTTTTCAGCTTGTTTTTTAGATTTGAAATCTTCAGGAAAATAACCCTCCATCGATAAACCTACAAAGATAATCGAAATTATTGCAAATGAGATAAATAATCCACTTTGGATACCTGAAAATAATCCTCCAAGTAATTCTCCCAAATCAGTTGTACCAGAAATAATATTCATTATTAAACTAATAATGTTGACTATGATTATAACAGCAAATACGATTGTCAATACCCTAAGGTAAAGTGGCCACATTTCCTTCGTAATGTATACTTTCGGTGTACCTCTTCGTTTATATTCTTTTGCTATACTCCTTGGGGTTCCCATATGAGCTATAGCCATTTGAACAGAATCCTCTGTAGCCTTTCCTGTATCTGATAGCTCATTCGCTTTTTCCCAAATATGTTCCTCAAGATCAGCTAAGATTTCTTTATGCTCTTTTTTGCCTTTTAACCATTCTGGAAGAATCTTCTTGACTTCTTTAATATATTCACTTACTAAATCATCCATATTTTTTTCACTCATTTCTCAAAACCTCTTTCTTTTAGTTCTTTACTAATATTATGCCCACATACATCACAAAAATTAACTTCTACGCTAGTTAAATCAATCTTATTTGCACACATTGGACAATATAAATATTTTTCGAGTTTTAAATTTACATTTACATCAAATAAAGGTGCAATTGCTTCAGTAAGTTTAGAGAAAAACCCTGTCAAGTAGTTATAAACTTTTATTCCATTTTCTGTCATAAAATAGAATTTCCGTTTTCTCCCAACTTTTTCCCTTTCAGCCCTTATTATGCCATCGTCTTCTAATTTTCTTAAGATTGGGTATAATGTACCCTCTTCAATTATTAATATTTCTCTTGTTTGATCCTGCAAATCTTTTGATATCTGATACCCATGTACACCCTCATTGCTATATCGATTGATAATAGATAAAATACAAAGAGTTGAAATCCCTCTATTTATTTCAGATTCAAATTTCGATGCATAATCAAAAAATTCTGGATCAAATCCTTTAACGCGTTTAATCATTTTTACAGCCTTTTTTGGCAAGAACTTATAATTTTTGATTGAATAGTATTTATTCCATACTATATATAATATAGTATAAGAAAGACACTATATTTAAATTTTTATATTTTTTTAAAAGTTAAAAATACGAATTAAAATCTTAATAGCTAAGAAAATTAGCACTCTTATAATTATAAAAATAAAGATTTATTTTATTTCCCTCTTTTTTTGACCATAGAAAAGCTATGGAAATGTCTAAATATATCAAGAAAAAGCTTGAATCTTTAAAATCTTTTTTAAAAGATAAAAAAGTTATTGTAGCTTTCTCAGGAGGTGTAGATAGTAGTTTATTAGGATTTATCTCAAATAGATATGCTAAAGAAACACTTCTTATCACGGAAAAGTCTCCACTTTATCCTGATGAAGAAATAGACGAAGCAAAAAAATTTGCGGATCGATATAATATCCCCCATCTTATTCTTAACCGCGATCCCTTAACTGATGAAGCTTTTAAAAATAATCCCAAGAATAGATGTTATATTTGCAAAACTGGTTTATATAATGACATTATTAAAATCAAAGAATCTAAAAATTTTGATATTATTCTAGATGGCTCAAATATCGATGATTTGTCAGATTATAGACCAGGAATGCAAGCCTTACAAGAATTAGATATTTGTACTCCATATATTGACTTTAACATAAATAAGGAAGAAATCAGAGAGATATCAAAGTTTTACAAATTAGAAGTGCAATCTAAGCCTTCTATGGCATGTTTTTCTTCACGTATTCCCTATAATCAAATTATTAATGAAGAGAAATTAGAGATGATAAGAGAAGGAGAAAAATTCTTGAAAAATACTTTTAATTTAAAGCAGTTACGGGTTAGATTGCACGATCAAAAATTAGCTCGAATAGAAGTATTGTCTAAAGATATACCGACTATATTAAATAATGAAAATTTTAAACGAATCACAAATAAATTTAAAAAACTTGGTTTTTGTTACATTACAATCGATTTAGAAGGATATCGTTCAGGCTCCTTGAATGAAGTTCTAAATCTAGAAGATAAATAAGTTAAATTTTTTTTATATATTCAATGATTTCTTTACGCTTTTCCAAGGCTTTCAATGCAGCTTCTTCAATCTTTTTTTCCATCTCTTCTTTATGTTCTGGAGATTCTTCTCCAATTTCTTGTTTTATTTTAGTATAAGCAGATTCACGAAATCTTGGCAAAATTTCCTCCTTTATGTTTTTTCCATATACAATATTAACTTGATTTGAGTTATCCACATATCCAATTTCTTCACATTGAATATTGTGTCTTTTTAAATCAGAAATAATTAGTCCACTAGTATCTTTATGACAATAAATTAGAAGAGCATCTAAAGAAACTCCTAAATAGTCTACTCCTACTTTATTTAACATATCCAGAACTTGAGAATTAATTAATCTTTTGATAATATCTTCATACACTACAACACCACATCTAGCTTCATAATTTATTTCATATAAATCTCCTCTTAAACCACCATTGGTAACATCACACATAGAACTAATATCCTTAACATATTCAGAAGCAAGAATAACTTTGCAAGCTTCTAAAAATTTAATATTTAGTGTTTCTTTCACCACCTCATGATTTCCAGAATAAATAGCTGTTGTTGTAATAGTGCCTCCACCTGCTCCCTCTGTCATTAGGATTTTATCTCCTGGCTTTATACTTCTCCTAGCTAAAATTCTTTTAGTTAACCCTACTGCCCCAATTCCACCAACAAAACGGTCTCCTATAACCATATCCCCCCCTATTCTTAATGTTGATCCTGCTGTTATGGGTACTTTTGTTAATTGTGAAATAGCAGAAACTCCTGACATAAAATCAAATAATTTAGCAACATCAGCATCATCTCCTAAATGAGTGTCTATCATTATTGAAATTGGTTTTGCTCCTTTCACATAAAGATCTCTTAATGCCGCACGAGTAACATGAAAACCACATATAAAAGGAAAATCACTCAGACGTGAGTGTATTCCTTCCATTTTCGAAACAATTATTAAATTCCCCTCATCGAATGATTCATTTTTAAATCCTTTAATATCACTTAATTGAACCGCACCAGCATCATCTAAAGAAGTGGGTGATAAAAATGCTTTATATTCAGTTTCTGATAATTCTGCTATTAATTTATGAACAAAAAAATCTCCTGCACCACGACAACCAACGCCCTGTTTGCCAACAGATACATTGGACAGGCTAACTTTCAATAACTTATTTATAAAAGGATCGTCTACAGAATTCAAATCACTTCGTTTGCATTCTTCCAAAATAGCTTCTGCATATTTAGAAGCTAAATCCTTATCTATAATTTTAAAATCAAGATATTCTTGAATCAACCTTTCAATGATCTCGTTATCACTATTTCCCTTTTTTAATAAATTCCGAGTTAAACCTTCTAAATCACTCAATTTTCTCACATTTAAATATGTTATATTAAGAAATAAGTTCAATCAAAAAATACATAAAATGGCAATATTATGAAATAATACATTAAACATTAATTGTATTGACTACTTTTTCAATATTATTATCCAATCTTTTTAAGGTAAAGGGCTTATCTTTAAAATTATCTACTCCAAGAGAAAGAGCTAGTTCCTTAATTGTTTAGTCTGCACCAGCAAAAATTACTTTTGGTTTAAATTCACTTAAGCTTATTATAATTTCTTTTTTCTAAGGTATAAATAACAATTATCTAAATCTTAATGATTATGCTATATTTATATTATTTTGAAAATTCTAATTCATAGTTCTAAATTTTAAATAATTAATCATGAAAATTAGAATAACTGCTCCATGTAGGATACACCTCTCACTGATAGATGAAAACGGATACACTGGTAGAGTAGATGGGGGAATTGGTCTAATGTTAGATCGCCCTAATGTCGTTTTTGAAGCAACTAATAATGCCAAAGAATTTAAAATAGAAGCTCATAAATATTATCGAGAATCAATAGAAGTTATTAATGAAAAAGCCTCAAAAATATTTAAGCTATTTAACATTAGTAATAAAAATTTTCATTTCCATCTAAAACGATATTATCCCAGTCATGTAGGTTTAGGTTCAAAAACCCAATTATCCTTAGCAATTGCTACAGCTATAACTCGATTGAAAAATTTTAATCAGGTAACTATAAAAGAATTAACTACAATTGTAGAAAGAGGAGGAACTTCTGGAATCGGATGGCGTGGTTTTGATAAAGGAGGCTTTATTTTAGATGCGGGACATGATTTTGGAAGGGGAAAAGAAAAAGAAACTTTTTTGCCCTCTTCAGCCTCTAAATGTGCTGATCCCGCGCTGACAATTATTAGATATCCTATCCCAGAACATTGGAGATTTGTACTTGTTATTCCAAATATAGGAAAAGGAGCATACGGGGATGAGGAGATAAGTATATTTCAGAATTATGCCCCAATTCCGAAAGAAGAAGTAAATGAAGTCTCTCATCAAATTTTAATGAAAGTTATCCCTGGAATAATAAAACAAGATTTAAAATGCTTTGGAGAAGGTATAAAAAGAATTCAAAATATAGGTTTTAAAAAAATTGAAATTAGTCTACAACACGATATTGTAAAAAGCATATTGAATTTTTTCGAAGAATATGGATTGAAAGCTTATGGTATGTCATCTTTTGGACCTAGCGTAATAGGAATTACTGAATCTGAAGCTGAAGCTAATAATTTATTAAAAGAAGTTCAAATAAGATTGAAAGGAACAGGAGGACATATCTATATTTGTAAACCTAACAATTGTGGAGCTAAAATTGAATATTTAGATGATGATTAATGTCAATAAATAATCATGAAAAATTTTTTTGTTCTGATCTTTCTGAAAGAGAAAGAGCTTGCTTTGAAATAGGAATCAAATTAGGTGCACTTTATCATATATTATCTGGGCTTCCCATATCTTCAAATAAAGATACAATTAATTCTATTGAGAGAGGAATTGAAGCTTCTATATCTTGTCAACCTTTTGTTAAAAGTGTTAAAATAATACTTGATCAAAACAAAATTATAGGAGATAAATCAACTGAATTTGCATATGATGAAATATCGAGTAAAATAATTAAAGCAACGATCGAAGTTAAATATAAATCAATAAACGTTTTAGCGAAAGTTGAGTGGATAGAAGAACTTGAATACCCATTAATGTATATTGAAAAAATAACTTAAACAGATGATTCCAACTTATGAATATATTCTTCTATAAGTTCTAGAGCTTTAAGCGCGTCTTGATTTTTACCGAATCTTCTTATACTTTTAACATTTTTTTCGATTGTATTTTGAAATTCTGTAATTAAATCTTTACTTTGTTTTTCAAAGGCAATCTTCAACCTTGTAATTGAAATTAATGTTTCTAAAATTAAATTTTCAGCTCTGTTAAACAGTTTATATGATTCTTTAATTTTTACTAGTGATAGAACTTTTAATATAAATTCAGAAAGATCAATTTTTCTAAAAATATCTTTTCTAGTTAATTGTGATTCTTTTTTAATTTCACAAAATAATATTGCCCATGCTTGGTTAATGTATGGAATTTTACTTATTGATTTATTAAACTCTTTAATATCATAATAATTATAATATTCTATAGGGAAAGTTCTATATTTTTCAGAGAGATGTAATCCCTTTAGTGCTGCTAATGCATATAAAAATATGTTTTCTACAAAATTTATGCAAATAAGATAATTTTCTTTCAAATTTTTATAAGTATTCGAATTAGGATAAGGCTTAATGCTTATTTCATTATTTTCTCTTATTCTAATTCCCATACACGACGTATTTGGAATAAGTTCATTTCTTTTAATTGAAAAAGTAGTAGCTAATATTTCATATAAATAACCTTTTTTAAGTCCAAGTTCTTGAAAATTTACATCCATCTATTATTTACTCTAAATTCTTAAGCTAAAAAACTTTCTAAAATAGCATTTAATTATTAAAAAAAAAAGAAAAAAGATCTATTTGAGTCTCTGTTCAGATAAATTAAGATGATCAGTTTCTACTTCTACAAATGCTTCAAAGATCTCTTTCAAACGAGGATTTGAAGATTCTGATGCGGCTTGATTATAAAATTTTATCGCCCTCTCTTCTCGAGAATGTGATTCTTTAAGATTAGGATTATATTCAGAAGCACATGCATCATACTTAGGAAACTCCACCTTATCTAATTTGAGTATTTTTTTCCAGACTGAAGCATGTTCGTTTTCTACTTTTGATAAGATTTTAAATAACTTTTGACCCTCAAGATTTGGAGTCTTTTCACTTGCGCATTTATAGAATATTGTATTAGATACCTCAACTTCTAAAGCCCTTTCAGCGTTAGCTCGATCCTTATCATTAAATTCAACATCCCAATCACCCGTATCATTATAATCTTTAGCTTTGACTAAATATTTTTTATATGCCCCACAGAAAGGACAACGACTTGGAGCTTTTTCCCCAATATACGCTTCTCCACAAATTTTACAGACAAATACATTTACAATAGTAATTTTTTACACCATAAATTTATGGTTTTAATTTTATTTATTAATTTTAGAAATTCTAAGATTTAATTTAAATTTTAAGAAACAGAACTTTTTTTAAGACATTTAATATTTGATTATAAAGTTATAATGATTTCTTAAGCAATAGTTTTAAACTAATAAATATAAAAAGAATTGTTTTACTTTCATATATAGATAATTTTAAAAGTATCTGATTTTATTAGAATGAGAAGATCTATATCTCAGCTCAATATGAAAGTCGTAGGCGTAGATCCTGGCTCACTTAGTTGGGATTTTTTTGGATTAGATGGCGATAAAATTATATTAGATGCTTCTATTCCTTCAAAAGAATTAATTAAAGAACCTAATAAAGCTATTTCAATCATTAAGTCCATTGATAATATTGATTTGATGGTTGCTCCTAGTGGATTTGGTCTTCCTCTCAAAAAAGTTATTGATTTGAATGAAAAAGATATTTTTTTTACGCTTTTAAAATTTAATAAAGAAGAAAAAAATAAATTAATAGGTTTAGGTGAAGTCCTACGTTTAATAAAATCTGAAAAAATTCCTGGAGTTATTGTTCCTGGTGTCAAACATTTACCCACCATACCACGATATAGGAAAATCAATAAAATTGATATGGGTACTGCTGATAAACTATGCTCTACAGTTACAGGAATTAGGGATCAAATGGAAAGATTAAATATTAGTCCTAAAAAAACTAATTTTATTATGGTTGAGATAGGTTACGGGTTTACAGCAGTTTTAGCAATTGAAAATGGGCAAGTAATTGATGGGATTGGGGGATCTAATATTATGGGATTTAGAGCATGTGGTAGTCTTGATGGAGAACTAGCTTATCTTATTAAAACAATTAAAAAGAAAAATATTTACAAAGGTGGAGTATCATATATTGCTGGATATGAAGATCTAAGTCTAAAAGAAATTGCTTTATTGGCTGAAAGAGATGAACAAACCAATATTGCTCTGAATGCATATATTTCTAGTGTTAAGAAAGCAGTATATGCGATCTCTTCTTCATTCTCTCAAAGACAGAAGATCAAGGAAATACTTATAGCAGGAAGAGGAGCTGATTTAAAATATTTAAGAGAAAAGATTTTAGCAAACCTAAATGATGTTGCTCCTGTAAGACTAATGAAATCATATAGTCACTTATCAAAACATGCTGCTCAAGGCGCTGCTTTCATAGCAAATGGATTACTAGGAGGAAGATTTAAACCAATAATAGATAATTTAAAAATAAAAGAAGCAACAGGTTCAATATTAGATGATATTTATATTCCATTTGATAAAAAAAAATTAATAAGTGATTTAAATTCCTAAAATTCTAATCATTACCGGTTTAAATAGTTATCCTCAAATTAAAAAAATCGTAAAACCCATCAAGAATTTTGAAATTGAAGTTTTTAAAGCTCAGATTTCAATTTCAGCATTTTTATCAGAGGATATAGTAGACCAAATTATCTCTAATATCCCAATTTCTAATTATGAATTAGTTTTGCTTCCTGGATTCGTTCAATGGGATAGTACATCATTAGAAAGAAAATACTTTACTAAAGTACGAAAAGGTCCCGAATTTGCCTCAGAATTACCATTAATTTTTGAGCATCTACATGATATTAATTTATCTAATAGAATTCCTGCTAATAAACTCTTTGAGATTTCTGGTGAAAAAGATTATCAAGAGATTATTAAAGAGCAATATGAGATTGCAAAAAATGATATATCTCATCATACATTCTACATTAATGAAGAAAAATCAGATCTAATAGTAGGACGTAATTTACCTCCCCCAGTTATTGCTGAAATCGTTAATTGTACTGAGAGGAGTGATGAAAACATAATTAAAAAAGTAAAACACTATATAGAATCCGGTGCTGATATTATAGATATTGGTTGTATTTCAAATAAACCTAATCCAAATAGAATTAAAGAAATTATTAATCTTATTAGAAAAAATTTCAATGTTTTAATTAGTATAGATTCAATGGAAAAAAATGAAATATTTGCCGCAGTTGATGAAGGCATCGACCTTATTCTTAGTTTTGACGCTGGAAATTATAAAACTTGTTTAAATTTACCTAAAGATATCCCAATAGTGATTTTGCCTACAAATGTTAAAGCAGCATACTTCCCTAAGAAACCAGAAATAAGAGTTAAAAAGTTATTTGAATTAACAAATGAATTACTTAGCCATGGCTTCAAGAAATTAATTGCTGATCCTTTATTAGAAAACCCGATTTCTCCAGGAATTTGTAATTCTTTAGAAACTTATTTTTTATATAAAAAAAAAGTAGCTAAAGAAAATTACTCAAAATACGAATTACCGATGTTTTTTGGAATTTCAAATGTAGTAGAGCTAATGGATATTGATTCTGTTGGGATTAACGGTCTTTTAGCAAGTATCGCAATTGAATTAGATATGGGGATAGTTTTTACTGTTGAACATAGTACTAAATTAATGGGAGGTGTAAGAGAGCTAAAAGATTGTATAAAACTTAATTACTTAGCAAAAAATAAAAGGGTGCCTCCAATAAATTTAGGAATTAGCATTTTTAAAGCTAAAAAGAAGAAATCCCAAAAAATCCCGAAAATTGATCAAAAGGAAGCTATTACGGTAAAGGAGCGTAATCTAGATTACAATCCGGATAAAAGAGGGTATTTTAGAATATATATTAATCATTATAATAAGAAAATTTATGTATTATTTTATTCTAATAAGCATGAATTAAATCAAACTTTTATAGGGGATGATGCAGAGTCGCTAAGTAAAAAAATTATTCAATTTAAACTAACTGAAAACTTATATCACCTAAATTACTTGGGAAGAGAGTTAAATAAAGCAGAAAATTGCCTAGTTATGGGAAAATCTTACATTCAAGATGAATAAAAATGGGCATGAATAAGCTTCAGTCATTACGCCTCCATCAATTAGAGCTCCAATATTAGGGATTAGACTCCCATTATTAAATTTTTTCAAAAGATAAGGTATTGCTTGATCTATCCCTATTAATAAAAGTTTTTTAGGTAAAATCCCTATAAATAACTTTTATTTAATAAAACCTAAACTAATTTCTATTTATATTTAAATCTAATTTAAAACCAGACAGTTTTA
>JBHLPZ010000066.1:8929-14117 GCA_048885325.1 Candidatus Odinarchaeota archaeon | reverse complement strand
TAATGCTCAGTATATAACTCATCCATATCTGAATAATGTAAAAATTCTGTTTCCGTATATACATCATATTTACAAATTACTTCATAAATTAACTTCTCTTGATCCTTTCCTTTCTTTATTTTATCCATTTTAAAATTAAATAAAGCTCTGAAATATAAATGATCACTTCCTTTTCTTTTATGCTCTCCTAAATTGCGTAATTTATAAATCTCTTCTTTTATAATCTCTTCCAATTTCTCACGATTTTCAATCATAACTTTATTCACCCTTTCAATTTTTAACTTAAACACAATTAAAAAAAAAATAGGGAAAATCTCTATTTTGCTAATTTAATCCCGAATTCTTTACATTTAGGGAGATCTTCTTCTAGAATTGGACCTTTCATACCGCTAACAGTTATAGATAACCCAGGGCTTGCTTTATTTAAATTTGGCATGCTCTTACTTATTTGATTTTCCATTTTTTTTATCGCTTTCTCAAAATCCTTCCCTAAATATGTATCAAATACAGCAAAAGAATTTCCTTTTAAGGGAGCTTTTGAAAGGTTTTTAATAAATTTCTTTACTTTGCTTGTATGACTCCCCATATGATTTGGAGAGCCAATTAGAAATAAGTCATAGGTTTCGTCCCCACTTGTGTCAATATCACTTACATGATTAATAACTACTTCATTACCCTCAACAGTATTAATTCCTTCAGCAATTAATTCAGCTACCTTTTTAGTATTTCCATACTTTGTATCATAAGCTATAAGAACTTTCATTTTAAAACACTTTTTTAATGGTAGAAGATATTATGATTCAGTATTTATAATTATTTTCAAAAAAAAATATTTCATTGCAGAGGAAATTTACTAGCTCTCAAAAGAATTGATTATTAAAAAAATAAATACAATAAATAAAATTGATTTTATCGATTTTTAACTACTTATTCTCATCCTTCTTATCCTTTCGCCAAAGCTGCGCGAGCCTTCTCTAAATTATCAACTCCAATAACCACCCTGTTATTCTCAGCAAAGTAAATTAGGTCGATATTAACGCCAGCATCACCTATCTTACGAGCCATCTTCCCACCTGTGCCTGGCTTTCCCACGCTTTGACCGAGATCCACAACCAGTACTTCACGTATAGCACGAACTTCAAAACCAGCGTCTTCAAGCACCCAGCGGGCTGTAGTTTCATCTTCAACCAAAATATGAACGAAAGCTTCATTCTTTAGGGGAAATCCACATAACCCCTCAATATTGATACCCATCTTTCCTAGTGTCTCTCCCATATCAGCTAATGTACCTGGTTGATTTTTCAACACAACTGTTAAGTCTTTCACTCTTCTATTCCTCCTATTTCTATTTAGTTTCTCTTTATTTTATTTAATAATTTAATGTGAATTTCGTGATCACGAGATTTCTTTGCAATACTTAATTATGTCTTTCCCCTATTTAAGGTTTCTTTTGAAATTTATCTTTTATAAATGAAAATAAATAGAATTTAAAGATTTAAAAAAATAAGTGCAATCAAATATTCCGAGCAGATACCATTTCCATAAATGCTTCAAGTCTAGTGAGTATTTGCCCATGAGAGTAATTTCTTTCATCAACACAATCAACATCCAGATGAATTAGTGGAACTCCAACTTTTTGAAGCGCTTCTTTAAATAACACTCTTGCCCCACCAGATTGCCGACATCCCCAATGGGCAGGATTTATTGCTCCATCTACTTTATATTCTTCTGCTAATTGCGTAAGTACTTTAAGTCGACGCTCTACAGGGCCAACTAAAGGATGTGTCATCATACGATACGCAAGACTTCTTAAAGGATCGCTCTCATCCAATTCTTCCCACCAAATGTGATTTAATTCATCAATTACAACATTAGCGTTAAATTTTTCTTCTAGAGCAGGTATAAGGTCTGTTTTAAACTGTATTCTATTCTGTATCCAAAGTAAACGATGTCGTTCTTCTGGTAAGCCAAATAATTTATTATCAATTCTATATTGAAATTCATCTCGATAAATTTTTGCAACTTCAACACCCTCTTTTGTACCTAGAAGCAGAATGTACATAATAAAATTTTTTAAATCGTTTGAAGTAGAAGGGCTAGGAACATTTTTACAAAGTTCATTTACCTCTATTAAATATTCTCTTGCCTGATTGTTGTATTTTATTGATTGCTTAAGCTTGTGATAATCTAGTTTACGTTCAGTATTTTTTTCAATATAATCGATCATTTGTTCGTACTGTTCAACTAAATAATCTATAGATTTTGATGTGACTTCAATAGGAATATTCAGGATAAAAACTTCTTTATTGAATATCTCTCCAATACGTTTTAACGCTTTAACGCCTCCATTACACGGAATGCTAGCCCCTATTAATACATCTGGTTCAGGAATTAACCCATCCATAGCTGCCCCTATAATTGTTCTATGATATGAGCAACTATCAGTTGAATAGCCCTTGCTCTCAGCTAATTCAAAATATTTTCTTGACATACCTGCTCCTGAGAGCATCGCTCCAAAAAATTCCACGAACATCCCTGATACATTCATAGAATTTAAAATTTCATATGGAACAAATACGGTTGTCCATCCAACAGACCAATTCTCATCAAAAATGCGAGTTCCAATGCGAGCTATTTCATAAACGAATTTCCTACGAGGGGTTAATTTTAACTCCAACTTGTTTTTAAGAGCACCCTCAAGTTGGAAAAAATATTCCTTCAATAAATTATAGTTAGCCACTTTATAATCATCTCAATTGACTTTTAATAATTTCTAAAAATGCTTCAATTCGCGTCTTTAACTGATTAAGACTTCCTAAAGATCCATCACTCTCTAAAAACAAGACATTTAAGTCCTTTTCAACCAAAAGCTCTTTCAATCTCGGCACATCATATAAATATGTATCACAAAACTTTAATGAATGATGGATTATTCCATTAGCATTATATTTTTCGGATATACTTAAAATATTTTTTGCCCGGTCCTCAATTTTCATCATACGGGCGCATGGAACTCTATTCAGATAAGCTTCACCCAATGCACTTAATAAATCATTAGATTTATTTATTTGTATATCAAAAAATTTGCTTCCTGTACATAAATCTTCATAAACAATATTAAAGCCGCAATCTTCGATAAATGAAATAAAGTTAACATCATGAATAGGGCTTCCCGATAATATTAATCTTGGTTTCTCAATTATATCAGATCTAGTTGAGTTTTTCTCAGAAGTCATTAATTTCTCATTTATTCGATTATTCCAGAGTTCTGGGTCCGATTTAAAAAACTCTGATGTGATTTCTATGATTTCGCTTCCAGTTATTTGGGGAGGATTCTTAAACCTTAAGGCATTTAGTCTATGGAATAGAGAACGAGATTCTATGAATACCTCGATTGAGTTCTCAAGTATCTCTTCCTGAATAATATTTGAAGTATATTTCTCTAAGGCAGTTTTAAATTTTTCAAATTCTGTCCTAATATATTCCAACCCTAATGATGAATAGCCCATCGGGATATCTAAAATATAAATAAATTTTGTAGGAACATACTCTTTCCAAACGTCATGAAGTCGTCTCATTGCGTCGCAAGAATTCACAAATGTGACTCCTTCAAGAAAATCATAGCCATCTTCTATAGCAACATCAATAGTTGACTTTACAAATTGACAGTAATTAGGGTGTATGTATAAATCTGCGTTTTTTACTGGATTTGAATGACCAATTATACGATATGGTTGGAAACCCGCTGCATAAATCAATTCTAAAGGAGTGTATGTACATACCCATCCCATCATTGGCTTTCTAGAAGTTTTAATACCCTTAGACACCATTGAATTGACTGAATTCTATTTTAAGCAATATTTTCCTAAATCATTGAAACAATAATAATATACTCAATAACTTTCATTTTTAAACAAAAATGTAAAGTGGTAATACGTACTCATTTTTAGTATTTTGTTAAAATAAGCTTTAAACGAAAATTTAAAGGATTTAATTGACTCCCTTTTCTGAGAGTGATAAAGTTGGATTTAAGAATTCATTTTGGCACATAGGGCATGAATTATATTTCATTAACCAAGAAACTACACAGGAATAATGAAATTTACTACCACAGAAAGAACATTGTATGCTATAATTTCTTCCATACCAGATGTATTCATGACAAACTGTGCATTGTACTTTACCTTGTAAATTTGTCTTCGCTTTTTTTAGTGCTTTCCCACAATAACGACAGAAATGTGTTTCATATTTATTAGATTGTGGTAACTTTTTACCGCAATAGGGACAATAATTAATATTGGCTCCAGTCACTATAATTTCACGCTAAATGTAATTCATAATTAAAGAATACAATAATTATTGAAGAGAAATAATAATTAAAAATGATTTTTAGTCCAATTTTTAATGGGATTATATTTGAAAAAACTTATTTTAATTTGTATTAAAGACATTTTTGATGAATATATTTTGTATATAAGCAAATAAGATATAAGATATAAGATACAAGTATATAAGATATTCATCCCTATACACCTTTGAATAATATAAAAAGAAAAGGTAATGTAAATAATGAAAAAGTTAAAGTTCCCTTCAAAATGTGAACATTGTAATGTTGAATTAGAGTGTTGTGAAGAACATCCGGTATTTACTAAAGATTCTCATATAATAGAGGCTCGAAAATGCCCAGAATGTGAAAGAATGTATTATATGGGATACACTGATTTTACTAGCCAAATGCGGAAGTAAAATTCGGACATCGACCATAATTTACCAAGTTTAACCTTTCTATTGGCATCCGTAGGTTATTCAGGACACCATTTAAAACATGGCATAAAAGACCAAGTTTTATTCCAAGAAAAGGGATTTATAGAGCACGGAATTATACTAATCCGCGCCTGAACATATGGAATAGCGAAAATGATCAAAAAGCCTAATGTAGATTAAGATTTAACAAAACCTAGAGAGTAGTACACTTCTTAAAAGACGCCTATCAAATGAATGATTAGTTACGTAAATGAATAAGGAAAAGACAAAAAAACTTCTATACTTCAATCTCTAATAAGCGCCTAGCTAACTTTTTTATGATTGGTACATGACCTTCAGAAAATATAACATCATTTATCATAATTATTGGTGGAGTTAATTCACCGTATTTTTTTAAATTCTCTTGAGAGTTTAAATCACTATA
>JBHLPZ010000066.1:0-8829 GCA_048885325.1 Candidatus Odinarchaeota archaeon | reverse complement strand
AGATTATAATAATTTTTATCACCTCTGAAATATAATAAAATTAAATGATTATAATAGGTGAATGATTTGGTATTAATAGTAACTCAACATTGGTGGCCTCATGGGCAATCAGAAAAAGTTGGAAAAGTATATCTTGATGTAATGAAAAAATTTCCTGATGATAAATCTATTTCTAAACCTATTCTACGCTCAGCAATATGGGCAGTTAAAGATGGTATGTTTAGCACTACAGTTAGCGCTATTCAACCGGGAAAAACTAAGGAGTCTATGGACCTCGCAATGAAACGTTTATTAATGATGGCTGAAACCATCGATGGATTTAAATATGAGATCCATATTGCCTACGACCTCGTGGAAGGGATGCCACTAATAGGATTAAAAGCCCCAGAATAATATTCATGTAAATAAAATAACAAATAATTTCTTTTTTTTAATTAAAAGTTAATTTCTAATATTTTAAAAATAAATTAAATAAAATAATAAAATAGTGTTCTTATTAGGATAGTTTTAAGTTTTATTTAATTCATCATTAATTCCAGCAATCTTTTTTACCATAGCCTTTCTGGATTCTATATCATATTGAGTCGTGATTGCAATATTTTCCATAACTGGGGAACCACCACCATGATAACTTCCAAAAAGATGGACTCCTCCCGTTGCGGAACAAAACATATCACCAACATACCGCCAGAATTGCGCAGCATTTTCAGAAGAAACATTAGGGTTCCTACTAATGTATTTATAAAGATGATCCTTAAGTTCGGGATTAATAAAATCTTTTTCATGAGGGAAAGTTGCCGGAATGCCACCTGAAAGATCGGTTATTATCTCAGCTTCACGAAATACATTTTCTCCTGATATACATCTTCCAACATTACAATAAATCGAATTTGGGATATAACTTCCTGGTCCATAAGGAATAAAACCTACGCCAGGCATATATACTTCCGGTTTACCTAAATCTGAAGCTGTATATCCTGCAGCATACCCAAGTTCTGCAACCATAATTAATTCAGCCAACTTTCTCCTTACATGAGGTGCTTTATGAATATTATTATATTCTGCAGCTAAAGCAGCAGTGCCTACTACTAAATCTCCGATGGCAGGTTTGCATCCTGAATAACTGTGACGATGAAATAGAGCAAACAGTAAGGCAAGAGTACCTGCATGTTGATATTCCCCACATAAAAAAACCCTTTCCCATGGAACAAATACATCATCGAAAATTATATATGAATCCGTAGCTCCGGGCATGAAACCACGTTTAAAGTGATCCCTTCTGCGAAAATTATGGATGGTTATCACCTGCTTAACCCCTTCATAATCTGCAGGTAATGCAAATGAAACAGCATAGTCTTTATCTTCTGGTCTTAATGCTCTTGTGGGGACAACTAAAATTTCATCAGATACAGAAGCTTCTGAAATATGAACTTTACAGCCACGAACTATAATTCCATCTTTTTTTTTCTCTACAACATGAACATACATATCTGGGTCTTCCTGATCTGCAGGTCTTTTTATTCGATTTCCTTTTACATCAGTTTGAGCACAAGCAGCTATTAAATCTTCCTTTTGAAACCGCTCCAACCATTTTTTGAAGTTTTCATGGTAATGAGTTTCCCCATTATTTGATTTATCCGCTTCATAGCTAACATTGTATACTGCATTAGTTGCATCGCATCCCATGCAACGCTGAATACATCCTCCAACTCTCTGACAGAGTTTTCGCGTCATATCTTGCTTTTTATGAAGATCATCCGTATTTTGATGAATATGTGTAAAACGATTAATTGTTTCACCCGTAAGATGAGATTTCGCAAGCAGTAAATTCGCATATTCTGGGTCTTCAACCAATTCAAATGTGATTCCAATGGTATTTATACAAGGTATCTGCCGCTCATCTAGGCGATCAATCCTCTCACCATCATGAAAAATATTTTTTTTCATTTTGCCTAAATCTTGCATAAATTGTTCTTTTGTTCTCATTTTCAATACCTTTATTTAAGTATTTGAATTCTGTTTTCCATTTTTTTTATAATTATCTCTTAAAATTTAATAAAAGAAAATAATAAACTGAAAATGGTCAATATCTCCTTGTGATTTCAAATTATTTAAAAGTTAAATTTTAAAAAAAAAATAAGTCTACGTACGCATCCAAATTAGAAATGATTTAATTAGAAAAAGAATAAATTTAATTTATACAATTTAACTTTTATTAATTTTACTTAATTTTGGAGGAAATATTATGAGAAATTTCAATTATTATCAACCTACTCGCATTATATTTGGATGGAGCCGTGTAAATGAAATAGGTAATGTTGTTGCGAGAATTGGAAAGAAATGTTTAATGGTTTCGGTAAAACCTTTTCCTGCTATGCAAAATTTATTTGAAAAAGTAAAAAAATTATGTACCGATACGGGAATTGATGTGATACATTATGATGAAGTTTATCCTAATCCCACAAATAAGTGTGTAAACATTGGCTCCGAAATAGCCGCCAATAATAAAGTAGATGTGATATTGGGAGTAGGGGGTGGATCTACTATTGATACAGCAAAAGCTATTGCTGTTGGAGCTACACATAAAGGTGATGTTTGGGAATACCGCTTAGGGCAAAAAAGGATTGAAAGTAATAAAGTTCTCCCAATCATAGCTGTTCCAACTACAGCGGGTACAGGTTCCGAAGTTACCAATATGGCAGTTATAAAAAATCCCGATGAAAAATTTAAATCTGCACTTGCTGATAGGACTCTTAATCCAACGGTCAGTATAATTGATCCTGAACTCACCTTAACAGTTCCACCTTATATTACAGCTTCAACAGGTTTTGATGCTTTTTGCCACTCATTCGAAACATTTATAAATAAAAATGCATCAGATTTTATCGATCTTTACGCATTGGATTCAATAAAAAAAGTTATTAAATATCTTCCCATAGCTATAAAGGACGGATCAAATAAGGAAGCACGAGAGGCACTTTCATATGCTGCGACGCTTGGTGGACTTTCAATTACCAATATAGGCACTACCCTCCCTCATGGAATAGGTATGGCTATTGGAGGCCATGTTCCAACTATAATGCACGGTGAGAGTCTTGCAATCATGTATCCTGAAATAAACCGTTGGACATGGAAATATGCGGTTTCGAAATACGCTACCATTGCTCGCCTCTTTAATCCTAATTTAAACAATAAACCTGATGATGTGGCTGCTGAAAAAGCATGCGATGAGATTGATTTGTTTTTAAAAAAAATTGGTTTGTGGATAAGTTTGGAAGATAAGAACATTCCATTAAGCGAACTTAAAGCTATTGCAAATGACTCACTTAAACTCCGGAATTATTCACTTCATCCTAAAATACCCAATTTAGAAGAAGTAAATGATCTAATCAAGAATAGTTATAAAAGGAAGGATTAATTTTGTATTAAATATCAAATATTTCGCAATTATGATTAGTAAAATTTTAGCTTGATATGATCTACTCAATTTAATCAAAGAAAATATTTAATAATGCTTTATTATAAAAAGCTTATAAAAATAAATAAAAACGGTGAATAAATAAAAATGAAATGTTCTGTAATTTTTGGGGTTGAAAAACAAAAGAAGTTTGAGGAAGAGATTAATGCATGGCTGGATCAGCATCCTAATGCAAAGATACACCACGTTACAGGTGTTTATAATTATTTACTTATATTCTATGAAGAATAAATCGTGATGCAAGCATATCTGTTAATGTTGTTGAAATTAACAATTCTAGATATTCTAGAATATATTTAGTATCCTTATTTTATTACATTTTTATTTATACTAATAATCTTTTTATCCCATCCTTATCTATGATATTGTATTAAAAAAAAAGCATAGAGTCTTGAGTAAGTTGGAAGCGTTAATAGGCTTTATTATGATATTTATCATCAGTCTTTTTAGTTTAATAGGAGTTTTAATGATTTCACTCAAAGAGAAGACTTTAGATAAACTCTTGTTTATTCTTGTGGCATTTGCTACGGGAACAATTCTTGCTACAGCATTATTTGATTTAATTCCTGAATCAATCCACCAACTTGAAGAATTAAATGCAGGAGGGGCGGGGATTATTGAAAGCCTTCTATTTGCTATTATTATTTTTGGATTTGTTATCTTTTTTATTATAGAACGTTTTATTTATTGGTTTCATGGGCATGCACATGAAAAGGAGGACCAATTAGTCTGTTACGATACTTTAACAGAAGGGTTTGATAATATCGTTGATAGAGGGAAAAAGATTAAAAATTTCGCACTTCTCAATTTAATTGGTGATGGTTTACATAATATATTAGATGGTATTATTATAATGGTTGCATTCTTAAATGGACTTGGGAATGGGTTTATAGTCACTCTTGCTGTATCATTCCATGAATTACCACAGGAAATTGGAGATTTCGGAATCCTTTTATATGGAGGATTTTCAAAAAAGAAAGCCCTTTTATTTAACTTTGGAAGTGGGTTGGTTGCAATACTTGGAGGGATATTAGCTTTTTTCTTGTCAGCTCAATTAGATTTTTTTAATTTCTTTTTTTTATCATTTTCTGGTGGTGGTTTTTTATACTTAGCAAGCACAGAACTCATGCCTGAACTGTTAAAAGAAAAAAATTTAAGGAGATCAATTATTCAAGCATTGGTATTCTTAAGTGGTATCATCCTTATAATGATCTTAGTTATTACTCTGCCACATGAATAATATTAAAAAAATTTCACGTTTAATAAATTATGATTGCTCAATTTAAAATGTGATACCAACTGTAATAGAATTAGGAAAAATATATAATAAATTCTTTTTTTCAACTAAATCTTAATTCAATTGTTCGACATGATCATATTAAAATCAAGATCTTCTATTAAGAGGAGATGCTTGTAATCACTTATATGTGTCTTGTTAAAGATAGCCTTTTTTAATATAGGTTTTATCACTTTTTTATTGATCTGCTTTCCTAAGATCAATGCTCCTAAAAGATGATCATTTTCGAAAATAAATTTCCTACATAAATCTTTTTCAAATGAAATCCAAGATAACTCATCAAAATTTTTCTTTGAGTGAGTAATTCCTACAGAAATTGCTGTGAATCCGAAAATTTTAATAGTTTGAATTGGAATCGTCCCATTATATTTTACATTATCTCCTACCATATTTCTTGCTGCAATTTTCCCCTGTTGCTTAGCATTTCCCCATGTAGGATGAAGAATTGGCACATTATAAAGAGGGTCATAAATTTGGGCAACATCACCAGCAGCATAAATATTAGGGATATTTGTTCGTAAATATGAATCTACTAATATCCCTTTTTCTATTTTAACACCGCTACTAATAAGAAAATCGATATTAGGTTTCATACCAATTGTAATAACTGCTAAATCGGTGAGAATTTCTTGTCCACTTTTTAAAACTATAGATGATAATTTTCCATTTTTACCTTTAAATTCAACAATTTCCTCCTCCAAATAAATGTGAATCCCATTTTCTGTAATCTTCTTTTCCACAATCCGAGCGACTTTTCTATCAAATCCAATAGGCCATAAATGAGAAGATTTTTCTATAATTGAAATATCTAAACCAATTTTTTTAAAATTCTGAATAGCTTTCATTGCAATAGATCCCCCTCCTATTACAACGACATGCTCAGCATTGCAAGCTTGCTCCGCAACTTTTTTGGCATCGTCAAGATTATATAAAGTATATATTCCTTCCAGTTCAACTCCTTTCCATGGTAATATAATTGGACTTCCTCCAGAGGCTATTAAAAGAGAATCGTAATGAAAACTGTCTCCACTTTTTAATATGATTTGTTGCTTTTCGGGAATAACTCTTTCAACATGATCATTTATAAACCTAATATTATTTTCATCATAAACTTTTTTTCCCTTTATAAAAAGATCATCCTCAGAACAACTTGCCGAAATAAGATTGATTATTTTACTCCGTTTATAAAACTGATAATCTTCATCAGATATTATAATGATTTCTCCTTCTATATCGTGTTTTCTTATTTCTAATGCAGCTATAGCTCCTGCAGGTCCTCCACCGATAATAATATATCTAGAAATTTAATAATCCCCTTAGTAAGTTTTTATTTAGTTTCAATATTAAAATACTAACCAGATTTCAAAATTAAAATCTAGGGATTAAAAAATATTAAATTCTACTAAAAAACAGTTTCATAACTAATTCAGTTTGAAGAAAATTTGTATGAAATATAAAATCTTGAAAAATATTGCCTTTATTTCTGCGTCTATAATTCTTTGGCTTCGTTAACAGCATCTTTTTTTAAAACGAGTTGAATTAAACTTTACTTTCACTTCTTCTTTACTTGTATCATTAATATTAATAAGTTCACTACCACAATATTCACAATACTTCTGATTAAGATTATTTAATTTACTACCACAATTTGGACAATCCATCTTATTATATCTCTTTTCTTTGATTTAATAACTCTTTTCCTATTTAAAGTATCCCTATGTAATTAAAAATGCTCCAAGTTTAATAACATATCTTTAATATTTAATAAGAAATTGAATTACTTTTTCTATTACTTTTTTGAAAATAAAACCGTTCAATTAATAAAAATATAAACGCATACAAACCATATATCGCAAAAGATGTTATAAACCATATTGGAAATCCAAAAATATTTATTGCGGGAGGATTTCGATAATAGTAAAGTCCCATAGCTGCTGCTGTTGGATCTATAAGGAGTTGTAAAAGAATTCCATATAAAACTACTATAATGGATATAGCTATAATATCTTTTATAGATAAGTCACTTCCTTTTGATTTTTTGAGAGAAAACCGTGCTAGCTCAAAAATAACAATAAAGACAGAAAATATAGTAATAGGATCTGTAGCAAAAAGTTCAGTTTCTCCTACTTTCAACATTAAAAATGGCATATCCGTTCCCAAATCTGCTACTGAATAAGTATCTGTGAAAATAAGAGCTAAAACTAAAGATGAAAGACATAAGTTAGTGATTATTGTAGCTTTTATTCCATATGTCTTAATGCAATAATAATAAACTGCTATTAAAATATAAATATTAATTACAAGGTTAATATAAAAATAAATAATTCCAACCATATCAATCCCTCTTCCTTCGAATTAGCGTTATAATTAATGGGATTAAAGCTAGTAGGCCGGAAATTAGCAAAATATCAAACCTTTGAACTATTATAAGAAAAATAAAATCCAATATCAACGTAGCAGCATAACCCAAAATGATATAATCAATTTTCTTCATAACTATCTTGAATTAAAAATTAATTTAGGTTTTGCTATAATTTCATTAACTTATTCAATTTATATGATTTCTATAGCCCAATATTTGTCTAGGCAATATAAGAATCTAATTTTTGTAATAAACTAGACAATAGACAGTTTAGGCTGAAATTATTTTGCAATCTTTTTGTTTTTTCGTTTTTGCAAATAAAATGTTAGAATAGTCACAATTCCTAAGACTATTAAAAAATTATATCCTGGAATAATTTCAGGTTCCGATGTTAATTGTTTATACACCATTACTTCTTTTATATTAACGTTGCCGATTGTATCATTTATGAAGAATATTATTATTACTTGACCTTCAGGGAGTATATCCCAGATAGATTGATTGATTTGAATTACATTTCTCCCTAAAATTGGTGTAAAAAAGTATATTGTTGCGGTATTATTTATTATATACCAACCAGAGTGAATGGAATAACTATCAGAAACAGTAAAATTAAAAATAGGTGCGATTTCTCCAAAAATAGATGCATTCATAGGAGTATCAATTATAATTGAGGGTGCTGTAGTATCTTTAAAGACAATAACTTCAGCATATTTAAAACTCCCCACAGTATTATTTACGTAGAATTTTAACGCTATAGGCCCATCTTCGCAATCCTCCCATATATTTTGATTTATTATTCCAGAAGAACCATTAAAGATGCAATTAGTGAGACCATCATCTAAGGTATACCAAGAAGTATTGAAAATTGGGAAGCGTATTGATAAATTGAAATTTGGAGCAGTTATTCCAAAAATATCGTCAGGTTCAGGTGAGTATATTATAATAACATGTGGTCCATCGTCCCAAATTGGATAATTATCTTTACTTCCTCCTGGACCTGGAATGTTAAAAGGTGTGTCTCCTATACCATTATCGTCTACATCAAAACCAGTATAACGAATCCAATAATTCCCGATTGTTCCATTATCCCACTTATTATTTGAACATTCATCCCTTACGTCTTGATTTAAACTTAAAAAGTTATTTTTATAAATTAAATTACCATTACTTCCCTCTCTGATGTGAATGTCGTCCCATCCATTATCTTTAATCAAGTTGTTCACAATGGTATTATTATCACTGGAAAATATCATAATACCAGATGTTTCATCATTAATAACTGTTGAATTAGATATGTAACTATAATAAGAATGATATAATCCTATACCTGACCCCACATTATTTACAACTGAATTGTTTATGAGATTAACTTTATTACACGAATACAAATGTATTCCTGCTTCAGCATTCCCATCTATTATACTCCTAGTGATACTAGTATAATTTGTATAATATAAATAAATCCCATGTCTCTGATTGTGCGAAGAAGTAATATTTTCAATTATGCTATTATTACAATAAAACAATATTAATCCTACAGAACCATGTGATACGTTAAAATTTTTAAAATAAGTTCTGCTACAATTTATTAAAATAACCTGTCCTGCATTCGTAATATTATCATTAGATAGATCCTCTTGATTGATGTAGAAATAAATTGGTTTTCCATTGATTGAATTATTAGAATCG
>JBHLPZ010000065.1:0-14546 GCA_048885325.1 Candidatus Odinarchaeota archaeon | reverse complement strand
AAAATGATTGAGAAAAATGATCCAAAACGGAAAGAAAAGTGTGATGAAGTTATTGAAAGAATAAAGGAAGAGGACATTAAATTTATTTATCTACAATTCACAGATATTCATGGAATTATCAAATCCTTCGAGATTAATTCGAAGCGAATTGAAGATATATTTGAAGTTGGAGAGAATTTTGATGGTAGTTCAATAACTGGTTATGGTGCTATTGAAGAGAGTGATAAAGTTGCCCTTCCAGATCCTAGTACTTTTTACCTTTTACCATGGAGAGAGCAAAATAAGGTAGCAAGAGTGATTTGTGATATTTATAAACCTGATGGGGAGCGTTATGAGGGAGATCCGCGCGGAATTTTACAGCGAGCAGTTAAAAAGGCTAAAGAGTTAGGCTACAGTTACTTTTGTGCCCCAGAAATGGAATTTTTTATACTCACTCCAGATACCGAAAAAGCGGTTAAACCATCGGATATGCGAGGGTATTTCGATTATGATCCTTATGATATTAATGAGATGTTAAGATACAGGATAGCAGAATACAGTGATTCGATGGGAATTTCTGTAGAATGCATACATCATGAAGTCGCATTTGGGCAGCATGAGGTAGATTTCAGGTATGATGAAGCTGTTAATTCAGCAGACAATACAATTACAATTAAGGCAATAGTAAAAACAGTCTCAGCGCAACATAATTTAATAGGAACCTTTATGCCAAAACCATTTGAAGGGATCAATGGATCAGGAATGCACGTACACCAATCACTTTGGAAGAATGGAAATAATATTTTTTATGATGAGAAGGATTTAGATAATATTTCTTTTATAATGAAAAAATGGATAGCAGGACAATTAAAACACGCGATTTCAATGTGTGCAGTTTTAAGTAGCTGGCCGAACTCATATAAAAGACTTGTCCCGGGATATGAAGCTCCTGTCTACCTTGCATGGGGATTTCGAAATAGGTCTCCGTTAATTAGGGTACCAGACTTTCATGGAAGACCTAACGCCGCTCGATGTGAGATACGCTGCCCTGATCCAGCGGGAAATCCATATCTTCAATTCGCAGTATTGCTCTCCGCTGGATTAGATGGAGTATTATCTAATGATATTGAATTGTATGAACCGACTGATAGAAATGTATATCATTTAACTTCAAAAGAGATGGAAAAGGAGGGAATTATTTCATTACCAGGAAGTCTACGACGAGCTCTGGATGAATTTAAAGAATCGGAATTTATGAAAGAAGTATTTGGCGAACTTGCATTTAAGAACTACTATTACGCAAAACTTGAGGAATATGATAAATATCGTGTAGTGGTAAGTGAATGGGAAAGAGATCGATATATAACTCGTTTATAGTTTTGAATTTAAGGTTTTAGTAATAAACAATTTCTTTTATATTCTGCTTTAATATATTCTATTTTATTAAGTAATCAAAGTTTTTTCTAATAATATGAGATTTTTATCTTTTCACTGTGAATATTTTAAATATAAAACTACCAAGAGAAGCCGTTCAAAAGTTTTCGAAGAATTAACAGATATCAATAAAGAAAATAGTCTTGATAATCTTATCTTACTTTTTATCAGTGTAGAGAAAAAAGATGAGAGTAATTCTGTGCTCTTAGAGAAAACTATAATAGAAATTGAAAAAATAATAAAGCAGATTAACGTATCTAATATTGTACTATTATCATTTGCTCATCTTTTTGGTGAATTAAGCACTCCGGAATTCAGTTTAAAAACTCTAAAAGAATTAGAAGATCTTTTAAAAGAACGATACAATGTTCTTAGGCCTCCTTTTGGTTGGTTTAATGAATTAGAGATAAAAGCAAAAGGACATCCTTTATCAAGAATTTCAAGGAGGATTGAATAAAATTTATTCCGTCTCCAAATTTCATCATTTATTTCTTTTTTTTTAATTTCATGAAGAATTTTTATAAATTGTGAACCAATTAATATATTTGTACATAAATGTGTACAAGAATATCCAATAAAAAAAAATTTTAGATAAAGAGTGATAATTTATGGGAAAATATTTAGTCCTTTGGCAAGTAGATTGGTCCAAAATTCCAATAGATCGAAAAGAAAGAGGTATAGGTTGGAATGGCTTAGTAGCATTAGTTAAGAAAGACATAGAGCAGGGTGTAACAAAAGATTGGGGTGCATTTGTAGGTGAAGTAAATGGTTATAGTATCGTAGAAGGATCTGAAGCTGAAATTGGTAAACAATTGCAGAAATATGTTCCGTTTACTAAATTTGAAGTAAAAGCAATTGCAACAGTGGACCAAGTTCAAGAAGTTATTGATGATTTAAAAAAGTAAGAAAATCCATATTAAAAATTCAAATTTTAATTTTTTTTTATAATATTTTTAGATATTTCAAATTTCCACACTCCGTAACCTAAGAATATAAAACTAATTATCGAAGCAATATGTACTATCTTTTGGGCAATAACTACAATATCATATTCAATAATTATTATTCCTATCAATAAAGTTGACAGAGCCAGGAAAAAGACTAGAATATATGTTAAAAAGATTATTGAATAAATTTTAGGAAAATCTTTATTTATATAGAGTGCTATAGTGTAAAAAATACCGTTAAGTGAGAGAGAAAGATATGCTATAGAAGCAAAAATCAAATGAATTATATCTAAAAGATCAATTGGAGTAAATACAATTCCAATTATCGAAAATGAGGCAATAATTCCGAGAATCGAACCGATTTTAGCCATTTTTAATTTAAATTCCCCATTTCGGAATAAATTAGGGAATAATAAATAAAAAGGAATAAATGAAATCGCGTATAACACTAAAGCAATTGAAAATAATACTAACGAGATAGTATTAGGAATTCCTGAATAGGCAATAGTTCTTCCTAAATCACTTACAATATTTTCCCAAAATGAATATCCAGAAACATTAGGATTTTTATAGTTTCCTCCAGTGTAAAATAACATTGCTATAAATAATAAAACAACTAGTAAAACACATCCGAGAATTCCAGCAATTACAGCTTTATTTTTCCATCTATTCAGATTTATTGTTATCATTCTCAAATTAAATTTCGATGTTAAATTAATCGGGAAAAAATTAAATCTTAATAATATATTGATTTTGAAATTTTTAATTATTTAATAATATAGCAGAGAACCCATCTCTTCAATTAATTTTATGATCTTTTAAATTTCAGTGAAGAATTTATCTAGTATACCTTTATTTGGTTGTAATAATTGAGCGTAGGGTAATGCTTTTAGTTTCACTCTTTCTGATTCATATGGATAATAAAAATATAATATAGTCCACATAAATGAGCCTAATAACCAAAATATTAATACTATTATTATGTAAATGTTCAGCATAACGATATTATTTTGAATGAGAGTAGACAATACTAAGTTGCCAATGATTCCTCCTAAGTTTAACATTAAATTATTTAAACCATTGACGGTACTCCTAAGTTTTGGAATACATACTTCCGTATAGATGGCAAACTGATTTCCTACCGCAAAATATGTAAAGAAATACCCAATAATCCCTAAAAGTAGAAATGGGTGGATATAAAACCCAATAAGAAAGGAGATTCCAATAAGCAAACCCAAAAAGGAGATGATCATACGACCTCTATTCCGGAAGAGATAATGATATTTATCCCCTAATTTTCCACCAATAATTGATCCTGGAAGTGCTCCTAAACCAGCGAAGATATAAAGAATAGTAGCTAATACTTCATTGTTTAATTTTTTAGTGATATAAAAAATTGCCCAATTGCCTAATGTAAAAATAGCAAGTCCAGAAAAAAACACTGAAATTAAAATAGCTGAGACGGATTTAATTTTGAAAAGATCAAGTATATCTTTACCAGTGATTTTATAATTATACACTTCTTTCCCTTTCAGATCAACTACTCGTTGAGCAATTCCATGGCCATAGTCAATGTCAATACCATGAAAAAAATATATTATTAACACAATTATTCCAATAATAGATCCTAACATAAATCCTATCCTCCACCCAATAATTCCTCCAATAATAATTCCCACTCCATTTCCCAGAAGGTATCCGAATTGCATTATTCCAAATTTTGTGCCTCTTTCTTGAGGACTGTAAAAATCACCGATCGTTGAAAAACCAATTGGTAAAAAAGCTCCAGTTCCTATAGCGCTGGTAACAAGTAATATAAAAAACATTGAGAAATTTACTGAGATGCTGAGCAATCCATAGGTTATTATCCAAATCAAATTGATAACTATAAAGAGATATTTTCTGGTGATCTTCTTAGCAAGGTAATTGGTATAATATCCAAAAAATAGGATACTTGCCATACTAGTAAGTAAGTTGAATGTAATTAACATTCCAATACCGAATGAAGTTGTACCTTGAAGATTTAACAATAAATCGTCGATATTTGCGGGTAAAATCCCCATGCTAAAATAGATCATCAAATATAATCCAAAAATCAAACAAAATGTGTTTTTTCGCCGCAATTTAAACCATAGATTATCTTGTAATATATTTTTAAATCTAGGGATTTTCTTTTCAAACCTATAATCTTTTCCAATTTGATAGTCTAAATTTTCTAAAAAGGTGTCATGTTCTTCAATAAGTCGAATTAATCGCGAATGAGTTATTTTCATATAATTTCAAAACCTTAATGATTGAAATAATATAATTGTGAAATTATTAACATCTATATTTAAAGAAAAAATCTTCTGATTCAGTTGAACTATGTAAAATAGATAGTGATATTATATATTTCATCATTAATTTTTCCTTTAATATCCAAATCGTTATGATCAATCATGGAGATCCTTAAATTAGATTGGTATCCAAAACATGTTTCATAAAAATCAATTATTGGCTCAGATTTTTCTTGAATTTGTGAAATAGGAATAGATTTTATTAATTTAAAATAGAGAAAAGGGTCATACTTAGAACTAAAGATGTAATATAATAATTGTTTTTGATGATGAAAAGCAATAAAACAATTTAAATTCACTTCATAAAAGAGTTTGAATTGATCAGCACAATCTTTCCACTTCAAGATTACGTGTGTTAAATCCGTACCAACTATCCCTTTTACCATCTTTTCCTTGTTTATTTGGCGCTCCATAGAGATGTCGATTAAATCATTAAAGTTATATCGTTCTCTTTTAGTTAAATTAATGAAGGGAATGTTATAATTTGAGTCATGGAGCAAAATATACTTTATTAATTCAACACTTTCTTCGGGGTATCGAGCATAAAGAATTTTTACTGCCTCAGAGCGAATATTATTATTAATATCTGATAATGCCAAATATTTCAAAACCGAAAAAACATCATATTTACCAAAATCGGATTTTGATAGCTTTTTTAAATTATTTAATCGCGCCTTATCATTATCAGAGTACTGGATAATCTGTAATAATTCTTCTAAATCTTTTTTTTTTTCTAAATTGTTTATATTGAAATCTTTAGTTGAAAATTTTTCCATTACTGCTCATTGGGATTAATGAATAGTTAATATTTGTATTATTCATAGACCTATTTAAACAAAAAATTCTCTATTAAATCTTCCTATTGCCCATTTCTTCAATGTATTGTAAGGATTGTATATATGTTCTAATAACTAAAAAAGGATAAGTCCTAGTTGTATAGATCATTAAATGTTATTGATCAAACAATCTCAAATAAGGAACATATCTATAGGGTTCTTCTAAATTTTACTATGCCTTCCTATTGCATAGTTCTTGAATGTATTGCAGAGATTGGTGTCTAAAGTAAGTATTATAAAGTTCTGCATATTTTCCTCCTTTTGCCATTAGGGTTTCGTGGTTTCCTTCTTCGATAATTTTACCATTATCAAGAACGATAATTCGGTCAACATGTCGAACTGTCCAAAGTCTATGGGCTATAATTATGGAGGTTCTTCCTTCTATCGTCTTTTGCAAAGCATCTTGAATTTTTGTTTCAGTAAATGGATCTACGGAAGCAGTAGCTTCATCCAAGATAAGAATAGAAGGATTTTCAAGCAAAACACGAGCAAAAACAACTAATTGTCGTTGTCCCATTGACAAGCGACTTCCTCTTTCACCAACATTGGTTTCTAATCCATTTGATATATAATCAATCCAATCAATACCACTTGTTATATTTAAAGCATTATATACATCCTCTCTATTAGCATTATTACAGCAATATTTAATGTTATTCTCAATTGTGTCTGCAAAGAGGAAGGGGGATTGAGGAATTATTCCTATTTGAGTGCGATATTGTTTTAAATCATAATTTCTAATACTTAAGCCATCTATTAAAATATCACCACCTTGAAATTCGTAAAATCTCGCCAGAAGTTTAGCTAAACTTGATTTTCCTGCACCAGTATGTCCAACTATTGCTACCGATTCACCAGATACTATTGAAAGATTAAAATCATCAAAAATCTTTTTATTTTCTTCATAATAAAATACTAGATTTTTGATTTCTATTTCCCCTTTTAAATGAGATGGCTTAATATTATCATTTTGAACTACTATCGGTATTGTATCTATTAAAGCAAAAATTCGTTCTGATGCAGCCATTCCAGCTTGAAAAGTAGGCCAAAAAGAAGCAACTGATAACAATGGAAAAAATAAATAATTTAAACCTTGTAGAAATAAATTTAGATCTCCAGCACTTATCGCTCCTCCTAACACGTTATTACCTCCATAAAATATCAATAACGTTATCACAATTCCCTGAATTATTCCTAAGGAAGGAAATATGGCGTTAAGTATAAATGCCCTTCTTAAATTAACTTTATAAGAGATGTCATTCACGCTATTAAACTTTTCATATAATTTCTCTTCTTGACGAAATGTTTTTGCTATTCGAATACCTGAAAAACTCTCTTTAACAAAACTATTAACAGATGCTAAAGCCCTTTGTCCTAATAATGTCCTTTTTCTAGCTATTTTACGAAATGATAATGCTAATACAAAAAACATAGGAACTGAGATAATTATTGCTAAAGTTAATAAAAGGTTTATAAAGAACATTATAATAATTAAAAAAAGTACGACTAAAATTGAAGATATTAATTGAATAGATAAATCTACAGTTGTCCCAAAAGTATCACTATCTGAGTTAACTCGACTAACTATTTTCCCTGTGGGGTTTCTATCAAAAAAAGAAAGATCATGATTTAATACGGCGTTTGTGACATCTCTTCTAAGATCTAAAACAACACCACCTACTACTCGAAAGGAATAACGCTGCTGAAAATAGTTAAAAACCCAACTTAAAAGATTTAAAATAAGAATAAGGATTACAACAAAAAGTAGATATAAAAGATTTCTATTTGTTTCCAAATTATTAATTACTACACTTATTAAAACCGGGACGAAGGCAGATGAAAGTGATGATATAGTTATAAAAAAGATGACTATTGCCATAGAACGCTTATATGGACTGAAATAGGACAAAATTCGCCTTAATAAAACTTTATCAGAAAACTCTCGGTCATATTCTTCTGCTTCTAAATCCCAACCGTAAGCCAAATTTTAAGCCTCCTCACATTGTTTAATAAGTTCTTCTATCTCTATATCAAATTTTTTAATGAAAATTCTTTGATATTCTTCTGAAGTCTTTAAAAGTTCTTCATGAGTTCCTTTTGCTGAAATTTCTCCTCTTTTTAATACAATTATTAAATCTGCCCATCTAATTTGACTTAAACGGTGTGTAATAAGAATTGTTGTTCTATTTTTAAGGATATTTCGGATTGCTTTTTGGATTTTGTCCTCTGTATTAGAATCTATGGCTGAAGTGGAATCATCTAATATTAAAATTTTAGGATCTACAAGGAATGCACGAGCAATAGCAATTCTTTGTCTTTCACCGCCACTTAATTGAACACCTCGTTCACCAACTTCGGAATCATATTGTTCAGGTAAATTTGAAATGAAATCATGAGCTTGAGCTTCTTTGGCTACTTCAACTACTTTTTCAATTGAGCTGGTACGACCAAATGAAATATTTTCGAATATCGTTGTAGAAAATAAAAATACATCTTGATCCACATGGGAAATTTGATTTCTTAATGACTTTAATGCATAATTGCGTATATCAATATTATCAATCAGAATTTTACCCTCATTGATATCATATAATCGTGATATTAATTTAGCTAGAGTTGTTTTACCTGATCCGGTCGTTCCTACAATTGCTAAAGTATTACCTGCTTGAATTTCAAAACTTATATTCTTTAATGCAGGTTTTTCACTTCCAGGATAAAAAAATGTAACGTTTTCGAATTTGATATTACCTTCTATAACTTTTTTATATCCTTCAATATTTTCATCGATTTCTGTCTTTATATTCATTAATTCAAGTAATCTCTGTGCGCTTGATATAGCTAATCGAATTATGGCAAAAACAAAAATAGAAATAAATGTAGGGAACCGTAACAATGTTAATAATCCTAAAAAAGCAATAATTTGTCCAATATTCATTAGACCATAAAAATTAAGTATTATTGCATGTACTAAACCTCCAGTAATGGTTAAGGCTAAAAGCAGTATGGGTAGATATTTTGCTTCAATATATCCCTGCTCAACAAATGCATCACGGTAACTTTTAGCATGTTCAAAATATTTCTCACTTTCTTTATATTCTTGAGCTGTTGCTTTAACTACTTCAATTCCAGTAAGTGCTTCGTTTAATGTAGCATTCATCATTCCATAAAAACTGCGCAACTTTCCTGTAACTGGTCCAATTTTTTTGATATATGATTTTAAAGAAAAGAAGAATGATATTGTAAAAATTAATGGAGTGAGAATTAATTGTGACGGGTAAAAAGAAATGATATAAAATAAAGGTATTATTAACGCTGTAAATGATTCAAATATTAATGAGATTGCGGGACTAATTAAATAATTCATTGTCCGCACATCATCTGTAGCACGAGCCATAAGTTCTCCAATCCTTTGTTGATCATGGAAAGATTGACTCTTACCAAGCAAATTTGTGTAAAACTCTTTTCGACAATCTCTTTCTAATCTTTGGGCAATTACTTCACGCAACATATAGTTTATTAAACGTAAAATAGGAGTCCCGATACTTAATAATAAAATTGTAATCACATAGAATTGTAAACTGGATTCATTACCAATTAAGAAATCTGTTATTGCGTTTCCAATAACAACTAAAGTGATAGAGGAGAGATTTGATGCAAGAATAGTAGTGAAAAATACAATTATAATGAATAATTTATTTGAACCATAAAAAATATGTGATAATATCCACCGCTGAGTGCTTTTTTTACGACTTTTTTCAAAAGGATCTTTTCCAGGAGAAAATTCTATGTAATTCGAATAAATTGGAACACTTTTCTTATTCTGCATTAGTAAATATGTAATCTGTGTTTTTTTTTATGAATAATATTAGAACTAATCTATTATCAATAGACTTTATATTTTTTAATTATAATTTATTAATCTTTTAAATTACTTAATTAATATAAGCTCTATAAAATTATGAATTTAATATGAAAAATTCTAAATTAAAAATAGTAATTGGACAAATTAATCCAATCGTGGGAGATTTAGACTATAACACAAAAAAAATCATAAATATAATTAAAAACAATCAAAATGCTAATATCATTGTATTTCCAGAAATGAGTCTTGTTGGGTATCCACTAATGGATCACATTCACGATCCTTTAATAAGAAGGAGAAATAGAGAGAGTATTGAAAAAATTAAGAGCTTGAACTCTAGAGCGACTACTATTCTTGGAACATTTACAGAATCCAAGAAAATAAGGGAGAAGGTGCATCCATTTTATAATTCTGCTGTTATTATAGAAAATAGGGATATTAAAGCAATTGTAAATAAAAGAATTTTACCTGACTATGATGTTTTTAATGAAAGAAGATACTTCACCTTTGAAAATGAATTTGATCCAATTAAAATTAAAGGATTAAGAATTGGAATATTGATCTGTGAGGATATATGGGATGAAAATTATGAAATTAAAGTAGCAAATCATCTAGTTAAAAATGGAGCAGATATGTTAATTGTAATTAATGCTTCCCCGTACCATATAGGCAAATTTGAGATAAGAAAAGAATTAATATGTAAAAAAGCAAAAAAATTATCAGTCCCTATCGCGTATGTTAACATGGTTGGTGCAATTGATGAAATTGTGTATGATGGTCAAAGTTTCATTGTGAATAAATTTGGACAAATTATCCATAAAGCAAAAGCATTTAATGAGGATATAGTAGTAGTAGAATTGTTAATAGATGATGTTAAAATTAAGAAAGAGAAATCTTATGGGATGGATTGGAGAGAAGAAGTACTAGAAGCCTTAAAATTGAATTTATATGATTATTATCACAAAAGCAATATTTTTGATGGCGTTGTATTAGGAGTAAGTGGTGGTATAGATTCCGCTTTTACAGCATACATATGTGCTGAAGCTCTCGGTTCTGATAAAGTAAATGTGATCATGATGCCAACTAGGTTTACATCTCAAGAAAGTCTGGATCTTGCTGAAAAATTAGTTAAAAATCTAAATATTAATTATCGAGTTCACCCTATAGATGAGTTATTTGATTCATATGAAAAAGATATTGAAAAAAATCTAGGAAAAGTAAAGTTCGATATCGCAGATGAAAACCTACAAGCCAGAATAAGAGCAACGATTCTAATGTATTATTCAAATAAATATAATTGGTTATTAGTTTCAACTGGAAATAAATCTGAAATTGGAGTAGGGTATTGTACACTCTACGGAGATACCAATGGAGGGAAAAATGTACCTGGAGATCTATTAAAGACTCAGATTTATTCAATCTGTGAATGGATAAATAAAGAAAAAGAAATAATTCCAAAAGGGATAATTGAAAGACCACCCACAGCAGAATTACGAGAGAATCAAAAAGATGAAGATTCGTTACCTCCTTATGGAACTCTTGATATAATTTTGGAAGAGATTATAAAACATGGGATTGGGGCTGAATTGGATCATCTTAAAGATAAAGGAATAGACCAAAAAACAATCAACCATGTAAGAAAATTATATTTAAATTCAGAATATAAACGAAGACAATTAGTACAAACTATAAAAGTTAGTGAAAGTGCTTTTGGAATAGGGAGAAGATATCCAGTTTTAAAAAAAATAAACTTTTGAAGGACTAACCTATAATATCATCCTATTCTATTATGCCTTCTTCCATAAGCATTAATCTAGAAATATTTTTAAAAATATTATCTATATTATCCCCTGTTTTAGCCGAGCATTCGAAATAACCCTGTAAATTACTTGACCTTGCTATTTCTATCCCTTCTTCAGTTGGAACGGATCGTTTATCCTCTAGATCTAATTTACCTCCAACAACTATTATTGGAATATGACTTTTAGTCGCTTTCATTTCTTCAATGAAAATCGAGAGCCAACTGTCAATATTTTTTAAGCTCACATATCTAGTGAGGTCAAACATGAATATTCCGCCCTGAGCACCCTTTACGAAACTTGGAAATAATATTTTATAACGTTCTTCTCCCGCAAAATCCCAAATTTGAAGCGTAACTTGATGACCATCGATTTCTAAATCTTTTACACTAAGATCTGTGCCAATAGTCATTTTAAGATCTTCCTTAAAAACTCTATTAAGATACCGATGGGTCAGAGATGTTTTTCCAACTCCACCATCACCAAATATACAGAGCTTAAACTTATTCTTTTCACTTTTTTTCATTTACTCAACACACTTTAATGAAAGTTCAGATAAATTCAGAAATATTCTATAATGTGAAAATTCCTATATTCAATTAAAATATATCTCAATTTGTATATTTATGATATTAAAACTTATTATTAAATCTAATTAATACAATAATAAATGCTAACAAATAGAAATGGTAGTATTATTGATTTTTTTCTAATTTTTGTTTTTTTGTATTTTCTTTCAAAAGCTTAATAGATTCTTCTCTCGCTTTTAAAAGAGATCTTTCATCTTTTCCTTCCATTTCTTTTGATGGGAGAATTTTTTCCTTTAAAACATTTTTAAAAAGTAAATATTCATCTTTTCTACTAATAAAAGGTTCAACCTTTTCTTCATGGATAAATTGCTCGATAGAAGTATTTTTTCCATTACAATTCCCTTCTGTTAGATCAAATCGATACTTTTTATATACCAAAAAGCAATGTACCATAGGTACATATGGAATATCATATTTTTCTAAAATCGTGTTTACACCAGTTGAGATTTCTTCGGTAAATTTATACACACCAACGTGTTTATAGATAGGTATATTGAGTTCTTCTGCAAGTCCTGCAATAACTGCATGTTTAGATGTGCATGTACCCATTTTCTCTTTAAAAAATATCAATTTATCGTCATAATTTGTGTTATACCCATATTCAATATTATGTACATAATCACAGGCTTCCTTAAAGGTTGTAATTCCTAGCTCTAAAAACTTTCTTGCTATTTCTCCTACAGGTTTAACTTTAGCGTTGGGCAATTTATTATAAGAATCCATAAAAATCTTTCTAGATTATTTAAATATTGGTTAATTTTATCATTAAAATATTGTTTATAAAATTTACTTTTAAGTTTAATAAAAAAATACGCTAATTTTTCCTATGAAATTTCGATATGATTTCCAGTGACCATATAATATACCTTTTCTGCGATTTTGCATGCATGATCTCCGCACCTTTCTAAATAACGAGCTATCATCATTAAAAAAATGCATAGTGTGATAGTTTTAGGTTCTTCCATCATATAGGTTATACATTCTCTAAAAATACTCCATCTCATCTCATCAATTTCATCGTCTCTACTAGTGAAGTGTTCTATATATTTAATATCGGATTTTTATATGAATTATTTAGCTATCATCTTTAATTAAATCATAAGCTGACATAAATTGTGCTTTTTTAGATTTCTTTTTCTTAGATTTAAAACTCACTGAGGATTTCTGATATACTTTATCATTTAATTCCAATATAAATTGTGATAGATTTACAATTTGAGATTCTCTAAACGTTTGGATAATAGATGGAGATATTAGATATAATTCATCTTTGGCTCTAGTGATTGCTACATAAAATACACGTCTTTCTTCTTCTATGGCTTCTGGATCTCCTATTACTCTACTTGAAGGAAAAGACTTTTCACATAACATTGGAATAAATACCACACGCCATTCTAGACCTTTAGCTCTGTGTATAGTACTTAGAATCAAGGGCTTCTCATCAATTTGTTGGTCTCCAGCAATGACTGTTTTTGATTCCAAGTTAGAGTAATTCAAACTTAAATTTTCCAAGAACTTTCGAACAGTTGGAAAGTTTTTAGCATATATACTTAATTGGATCAGATCATCCATTCTATCCTGCCAATTTTCAAATTTTGCTTTCAGATGATTTTCAAGAATAGGGGTAAGATCCATAATAACCTCATCAGTATTATCATCGGGTGAAAAGGATAAGAGATTTTTTATATGAGATATTAGATTTTTTATACCTACTTTAGAGATTTTTGACCCCTTTAGACTTTCTTCAATAAATAATTTACTTGATAGATTTTGAATTGGATTAGTAGTTTTAGAGATTGCTTCAAATAATTTAACCGCTGATTTAGTTCCAATTCCAGGAATTATTGAAAAAATTCTCATCCAGGAAATCTCATCATACTGATTTTCTATAACTTTCAAATGAGCAAGCATATCTTTAATATGGGCTTTTTCAAAAAAAGCAACCCCTGCTCGTACTTCATAAGGTATATTTTTCGCTTTTAATTCCATCTCAATTCTCATAGAATGAGAACCAGCCCTAATAAGTATTGCCATTTCATTTAATTCATAACCATCTGTTCGTAATTTGAGAATTTGATTAGAAATAAAGCGTGCTTGATCCCAATCATCACCAACATTCACTTGATAAGGTTTAATGCTATTCTGTCTTGTTGCTTTCATTCTCTTTTGATATTGCTTTTTGTTGTGTCTAATAGAGTTATTAGCTAAGTCCAAAATTTGAGGGTTACTACGATAATTATAGGTAATTGTATATCTATTACAATCTTTGTAGCGTTTTTCAAATTTCAAAATGTTTTCATAATTAGCACCTCTAAATGCATAAATACTTTGAGCATCATCTCCTACAGCCATTACGTTATGTTCTGGATTTTCTTGCGCGATCTTATAAATGATTTGATCCTGAATATAATTTGTATCTTGGTATTCATCTACTAAAATATATTTTATTCGTTTTGCTACTAATTTTGCTACAAATCTTTCATCAAGTAATTTATTCCAAAAAACTAATAAATCATCAAAATCAACTAGGTTATCATCTGCTTTTTTCTTCCTATAAATCTTATAAACTTCTTGTAATTTTAAAATAACTGGTTCACTATCAAATTGACTATATTTCCATTGAATTACTTCTCGTATTTTTTTATTGCAATTGATAGAATATGATAAGATGTCTTTACACATTGCTGCAGTAGGAAATCTTTCTTCGAGTTCTTCTTTCACCTTTGATTGTTCAATAGCAAGTTTCATTAATCCTTTTGAATC
>JBHLPZ010000064.1:0-14615 GCA_048885325.1 Candidatus Odinarchaeota archaeon | reverse complement strand
TTAGCTACTATGCAATTAACTTTAAGGGGAATCCCATTTATCTATTACGGAGAAGAAATTGGCATGTCAAATGTCGATTTTAAATTAAAAGATAGTCAAGATCCAATTGGTCAGAAATTTTCATTTTTCCCAATTCCTTTAATCACCAAATTATTTGGTTTTTCTTTGACTCGTGATAGATGTCGAACACCTATGCAATGGAATTCGGAATTAAATGCAGGTTTCTCGGTAGACTCTCAAATTAAGCCATGGCTAAGAGTTTCAGAAACATACAAAAAAGTAAATGTAGCAATGGAAGTAAAGAATCCTAGTTCTTTATTAAATTGCTATAAAAGATTACTAAAGACACGTAAAGCAAATAGATTATTACAAGAGGGTAAATTTGAATTTTTAACACTAAAAGGATCAAAAAATAAATGTTTAATATATCGTAGATACAATCTTAATGAGCAAATTTTTGTACTTCTAAATTTCTCTGAAAAAGAAAGATTAATTAAAAGTCCAATACATAAACCAATTCTATTATTCTCCACCTTGTCTAACAGAGTTGCTTTAGATTTGGAAGCGTATGATGGAAATATTAAATTAACTCCTCTAGAGGGAATAATCTTCAAATAAATAGGAATTAAAAAAATTTTTACTAATCTTCTTCAGGTTGTAAATCTTTAGAATTGTCCTCAATAGGATCATAATATACGATATCCATTAATCCACCCTTAATATCTTCTGCCCAATGAACCTTTATGGGCATACCGATATATGTATCTTTAAATTCAATAGCAGGATCTAATTGCGCTGGATAGGAAGTATCCGCCCCATCTAATTGAGCACACACAATAGGTCGTTCTAAAACTTTACCAGTTTCGGGATCTTTTAAATAACTTGCGGTAAATGAAGCAACTCTTCCAGTTTCACGCAAATCAACCCACCTATCAGGTCTTACAAGGCACTTACCACAAATTTGGCGTGGTGGAAAATAAATCCTATTACAACTTGAACATTGCAACCCAATCAGCTTCTTCTGCTTTAATTTGTCAAGAAATGGTTTCATATGAGTAATATTAAATTTAAATTTATAACTAGATAAATACCAGCTTGCTGGCATGGTTCTTGTTCTAATATACTCTCTTTTAATATAATCCATTGACTTTCTTAACGTTCTTTTAGACATTTTATATTACCTCCATCTTTTATTTAAATTTTCTGGCTGGTTCATCAGCCATTACCATCATTGTGACTAAGTTAACATAACCCCCCCATCCGTGTCCCAGTGACGTATGTACTGTTTTAGGGACTTGATTACTAGCCGTTCCCATAATTTGTAAAGCTGCTTCAGCGGGTCTTTCTAATGCTGAGGCTCCTATGGCATTTGTAGAATTAACACCTCCCGAGCAGTTGATGGGTAATTCACCATTTAGAGCAGTTACTCCCGTTTTGTACATTTTTGGCGACGTGTTTTCTTCAAATAGACCTAATTTTTCAACCCACATAAGTTCTTGGTTTGGAAATGGTGAATAAACTTCAGCATAATCAATTTCTTTTCTCGGAAAACGAATACCTGCCTGCTTAAAAGCTATTTCAGAAGTTCTTTGAGCACCCAATTGTTCAGATAGGTCTAATTGTCCCGATCCACTACCCCCATACCCAATGAGAGCTGTCTCATTTGCTACACTACCGACTCCATTTACATAAACGGGAATATCACATAAATCTTTCGCTTTTTCTTCGTTTGTAAATAGCATTACGCATGCTCCATCGGATGCTGGACAAACCATTCCATATCTTAATGGATATGAAATGTAGGGTGTATCTAAAACATCCTCAATTGTAAGATCAGGCATTTTAAGATGAGCCCACCAAGTTTTTGCGGCATTATGCCTATTTTGAACAACAACTCTAGCTAAATCTTCCTCAGTAATCTTACTTTTACGCATATAATTAGTAGCTTGATAAGAAGCAATCCCTATAGCAGCACCACCAGATAAAATGACTGTTAACTGATCATAAGGAATTCCTAGTGAGTTCATGACTGATATTTCTCCATAAGCTACACTAGCAAGTCCAACACTTGTATCACCTTGAGATTGTTGTTCAAAAGCGATAGCTAACACAGTATCAACGCCAGGTAAACCTGCAGCAACGGAATAATATCCAGCAATAGCTACCGAACCACCTGTAGTACCTCCTGTTGTGACTCGCATTAAAGGCTTATTTCTGGCACCCATCCAATCTGTCATCCATAGTTCAGGAATATTTGATCCTTCAAACGCAGGCATATTCCCAGTAACAAAAGCATCAATATCTTTAATATCGAGACCTGGAACTCTTTTTAGACAATCTTCTATTGCTTCACTTATTAACTCCGGCATGTTTACATCTGAACGCTTCGAAGCATGTTCACTAAAACCAGCACTTGCTACACATACTTGTCTTCCCATTTTTAATTACCTCCTTCTAATACATACAAAATATTATTTTGGGCACAAAATCCTATTTGTCCAGAGGCAATAGCTTTTGTGGCACCTTTAACTTGATAACCATTTGCCTCCCCTCTTAGTTGTTTAACAGCCTCAATAATTCTTATTAAACCAGTTGCGCAAGGAGGATTCCCTCCAAGAGCTCCTCCAGAAGGATTAATGGGTAAATCACCACCAATTTCAGAGCTTAAACTTACTCCTTTACCCTTTTCAGCAAATCCTAATGCTTCACTAAGGATTAATTCTTCATGAGCATAGGCTTCAAATAACTCTGCCACATCAATTTCACTCAATGGATCTTTAACTCCAGCAGCATTAAATGCCATTTTACCTGCCGTTTCCATTGATTTACTAATAGATAGATCTCTTTCTCCAAGATAATATGTTTCTTGATTATAACCCACACCTGTAATCCAAACTGGATTATCTGTGATCTTTAGTGCTTGCTTTTCTGGTGCTAATAATAGAGCTGCTACACCATCACAGGGTTGAGCTACCATAAGTTCTGTTACTGGATCCGCATAAACTTCAGATTCTAAAACGTCTTTAACTGTTAAATTTGGATTTTGAGCTTCAGCTAAAGCTAATTGGTTTTTGGCAGCGTTTTTTCTATTTTTAACAGCGATTTTAGCAATATCTTCAGCGCTTACCCCAAATTTTTCCATATAAGCTCTCATCTGAAAGCCAGAAGAACTTATATCGTTTACATAAGCTAATGGACGTTCCCATGTAGGATCTGTCTCATATAATCGAGCAGTATGGTATGGAAAACATGATGTCATGCTCCCACCCCAAACAACTGCCAAACTATGATTACCAGATAAAATTCGCATTAATCCATATAATACAGCATGAGCACCATCCATTTCAACCTTAGATTCATCTGCTAAGTATCCTCCTCCAGGCTCTACAGTTAGTGCATTTGAGATGGTTCGACCATCATAATAGTCATTAGTAGCAGAGACTACAGTCGTTATATCTTTCTTTTTGAGACCTGTGCTGTCTAGAGCACCTCGTACAGCCTCAAATATCATCTCATATCTTCCATAATTAGCATCTGAGTATAATTTCACTTGACTATATCCAACAATACCAACTTTTTGCATTGATTTTATCACCCTCTATAACTTTACGAAGCCCTTTATATCTGAAGGGTCTCCTTTTGTTTTTTCTTCCCACTCAACTTTTAATTTCATCCCTAATTTGATTTCATTTGGTTCTAAGTCTAATAATCGGTAAATAATAGCTGTATTACTTCCATCAATTTGAATCATGCCTATTATTTGAGGTTTCTTCACTTTCCTAAATGCTCTATCATTTATTTTGTAATGAGTAATTGTGTAATTCTTTAATGTTCCAGTTTCAGGCAAATCAACCCAATTCTTTTCAAGAGGAATTACTTCATTACATTTACCACATATTTTTCTTGGAGGTACAAACACTCTACTGCATTTCGGGCATTTATTTCCAATTACTTTCTTATTTTCAAGGTTATCATAAAATTTATCAAGATATTGACCCACCCAGAAGTTAAATTCCGCCCGAATTAAACCTTTATTCGTAACAATAACTTTTTCGGTCATAATTACTTTTTCGATATTTCTTTTACGATTTTATAATGATTAATATTATGATTAGTAGAATAAATAAATTCTCAATACTGTTGACAGTGAGCTACTTAAATTGGTGTTATCTATATATTACACTGTTTAAAGTGGATTATTTTACTTTATATCTCTAAATTAAGTTGTATTGATAAAAGGAGAATCTGTAAGAATTATCTTATAATTTTGTATTTTCTATATTTGAGAAACTATTATCACAATAACTTATTAGTTTAAATATGAGATTATATACATTTTAACCGTAATTATTAGGAAGTGAATTATAAATTGGGTAAATTTTGGAAAAGATTTGATGAAGATTTGCTAGGATCACCCGAAGAAACTATGGGTTTTTCGAGGGATTTACCTTCGTTAAAACAGAGTTTCTTAATTAAGAAATATGATTTTTCATCCTTAGAACAGATTGAAGATATAAAAAAAGAATTGTTAGGGCGTAGAATTCTAATTATTAGTGTAAAAACTCTTCTACAAAAAGTAGATGTTACAAAACTTAAGCGAGGAATTGAGGATTTAAAATCATTTTTAAGAGACAATGGTGGTTCTATGGCACGAATTGGTGATGAATATTTGATTCTAACCCCTAATTCTCTTGTTAAAATTGCAAACTAAATTTAAAGGTTATGGTTATTTATTTCATGATTTAATCTTTTCTCTTTATACCATTTGGTAATTAATTTATGCTTTTTAATATATCTGAGAAGATAAAGAGATAAAAATAAGGTTACAATAGTCTCGATAAGCCATATAAGACGATAAACATATAAACTCGTATCTATTAGATTTTGTCCGACATATATAGTGGTACCTTCTTTAATAGCGAATAATAAGAAATCAGGAGATTGTATTATCAATGGATAAAAGATATATATTAATGCATGTGAAGGTAGATCAAGTAAAAGATGAGTTGTGCCTCCAATTAAAGCAGAATAAAATGCGACAACAAAAAATCTGTGGTTAAATCTTTTATTCTTCAAATTAGTCCATTCATCTATGCCAAAATACCTTAAGGATTTGAAGATTTTTTTTTTCTTCACAATTTTAGCACTTAAAGGTCCTATGTATCTAGAAAATACTATTGTTAAGATAATTGTTAAAGGAATCGTCCATAATATTAACCCTAGAAGGCTGTGAGTAATTCCTCTAATTGAAAACGGTAAAAAAAAGTCAATAATTACATCTATATCAGGAATAAATGTACTAATGCAAAGTGCTGTTCCATCAAATCTATTTGGATATTTTAATTTAATTAACAATGCGGGTGCTTGGTGAGAAAGTACAGAACTAGGCATCCAACTTCTATCTTTTTTATATATGAAATAATACTTTTTTTATCATTATCTTTTCTTTCTTTTGCGAAGGATTTCTATGAAGCTTTCTATCTGATTAATAACTTGAGTTTCATTCATTTTTCTTGGGTCATTCATATCACTCGAGATTACTAAGCAAGGGATATCGTAATCATCCATTAAATGACGTTTTAAATCATATAATCCGCAAGAATTTGGTCGACAAGATAAATTTTCATGTAATAATACTCCATCTATCTTCCATTCTCGTACTGTCTCTTCAAATTTCTTGATCCGTGTTTTCAGATCATATATATACCAAAAACTAAGCATTAATTCAGACATAGCTTCAATAGGTTGACTTAAAACCATATCTTTAGTAACTTTGGGGTTCATATATTTACTAAATGCGTACGTATAAGGCTCATAAACTATAATAGAATTCCATCTTTCTAGCATACCAAAGAATTTGAGATTATACCAAAAGGGGATACCTTCGAACATCAGGCGAAATTCTTCTTGTTCAAGTGCTCCTATTCCATTATCTACTCGTGTTTTAGCTTCTCGATACATTCGTTTATATAGCTTAATAGGTTCCTTCAAACCTGGCATGGTAAACAAGGGAAATAAGCCTCCAAAAGTATCTCTTGTACTTATTGGACAAGGAACAGCTTTTCTTAATTCATAGATATCCTGCCATACCATACTTAAATCCCATGAATTCTGCGTGACTGCTTTAGCTCTTTCTTCATTATATTCGTTCCCAGTAACTTCTTGAATGAAATCAAGAAAATCATAAAGCTGTTCTGCAATATACTTTTTAAAGTAATTGTATTGCCTATTATTAGTATTACTGACAACATGTGGTATATCTAGTGTATAATGAGGTACATTTAACCTTTCTGCTTGAACTTCGAACCAATTAACATGCGTATCACATATGACATCTGTAGATAACATAAAAGTTGGTTTTCCAGTACCTCCTTTAGTTATATCAGCATTGCTTATAACAGCTCCTACATTAGTTTTAAAATAAGAACATAAATCATATGAAAATCCTTCTGCTTCAGCAATTTCAATGAAATCTTTAGAATATTTTTGAGCTGCAGAGATTGTTGCAGAATTTTCAGGTAATATCGGTTGTACATCCATGGCATATAGAAGTTCTACAGGACTACCGGATGTTGCCCAGGCAGTTGGTTTTCCATCTCGAAATGCTTGTTCAATTGCTAAAAAATGCCGACCCATTACATTTTTTAAACCTTGTGTTGCATTTAGCATCTTTCTATGTTTTGTTTTTTCTTTTGACATTTTACCATCCTCATATTATTTCTGCAAATGCAGAAAATCTGGTTGATAATTGGCTATATGATTCTCTATTATATGTAACTTCTATGAATAAATAGGGAATCTCAAGTTCTTTAAACTTTTTATTTAAATAGGGGTGATCATATAAGACAGGTTCACAAAATTTCTGTGCGATATTTATCACACCATCAACTCTATAATCTTCCACTAACTTTTCAAGAACATTAAATCTCTCATAAGAGGGATATTTAATAGAATTGATTGGTTTTGTTAAATGGTATTTAGCAAGTGCTTCAATTGGTTCTAAATTTTCGTTCACTAAATTCCAGAAATATTTAGTTCCAACACCTAGATCATCAATAACAACATGAAATCCTAGATGTTCAAGATATTTTATAAATTCATTATCATCAATTTCAGAGCCAGTAAGCAAAATTCTTTTAAGATTTTTTTCTGAAAAAGGGGTTGCAGATTTAAGTTCTTCTAATTTTTTCTCAAGGCGCTCTAATACTTGGTTTTTATTTTGGTATTGAGCACTTTTAACTAGTTCATGAAATTGGGATCCCTTAAGAACCATTTTATTTCTATAATCAGAGATTTCTCTCAATAACTTTCGAATTTTATTCATTTTTTTAATGGCGTCTTTTAATTTTTCCGTTGTAATATCAATATTAAAGCATTCTTCTAAACGTAGGATGAGCTCTCTTAGATCATTTTTAAAAAAATTTAGGGCTAAACTGTCGCGCTTTCGCGGAGAATTCAGAAAAAACATAAAATCTAGATTTAGGCATTCAATCCATATATCAAATTCTCGATTAGTCCTATCGCATCCATGTGTCCCGATTATTCCTATTATATTTTCATTTAATCCTTTAATTGCTTGTTCAAGGAGATTTCGAGTCCATATACAATGTGTTGGCGGTATATGTTCATTAGCTTTATCTGGTTGAATCGTAGGATCACCAAAGAATCGATAAGGGGTGAAGCCAGCAGCCATCACAATTTCTTCAGGGGTTTCAACTCCACTATCAAAAATACCAATTTTTTGCATATCTAATTGCCCAATTTACTTATTGATTTTAAGTTAATTATTGTGCTTAATTAAATCCTTTAGAATAAAAAAATGTTTATCTTTTAGAAAATTTATTTAATGTATAGGAAAGCTGTAATCAAAAAATATTTATATTTTTAATACATTTTATAGAATATTCTATTAATTCTCGTTGATCGAAAATGTCTCAACAAACAATACATAGAACTTTGAGTAAAGCAATTTTAAAACCAGAGGTTCGCATAAAATTAAAAATTTGGAACACATATTTAACGGGAAAACTAAAAATGTTTGACAATTATATGAATTTAATTGTTGAAAATGCTAAAGAAATCTATTTTGGTCGTGGAGGAAAAAGAAGTAAAGACCTTGGAACAGTAATGATAAGAGGCGCTTCAGTAATTTTTATTGGTCAAGACCGGGAAAAATTAATTTTCTCTGACACAGATGAGGATAAACTGATGTATAGAGAAGAGTTCGAAGAAAATTCATCTTAAGGTGTGATATCAATGGGTAAAGGCACTCCAAGTAAGGGAAAAAAAAATAAAGCAGCGTCTCATAAAACTTGTCGTAGATGTGGTAAACATAGTTATCATAGGAGTAAAAAATTTTGTGCTAGTTGTGGTTTTGGTAAAACTGCGAAGTTACGACAACCAAGTTGGAGAAATAGACATCGTCCTTTTAATGGAAATAAGGGTTTCTATAGGTAAATACTTAAATTCTTTTATTTTTAAGTCCTAAAGTAAACTTTACATGCAATTATTTATATTGTATATTATTAATTGTTCATATTAGTATTTGCTTTTATTTCAATGAATTCAATTAAAGTAGAGCATTTTAGTAAGGAATTAGACAAACTCATACTTGTAGGAGGATTTATAGGAATAGCAATAGTTAATCGTAATGGTTTAACGATTTTATCAAATCTACCAAGAAATATTGATGAGCGTAAATTTGGTGCTATGGCAGCGACTATGTTTGGAGCAATGGAAACGGCCATATCAACCTTTTCTGATAAATTAATTAATATAACAGTTGAATTCAACGATTACCAGCTAATTATTCTTGGTGTTGATGAAGAAGTAATTATTGTTTCACTTGTAGATATAAACATAGATCTAGGATTGATTTTTATTGAAATTGAAGAATGTTTAAAAAATCTACAAAATTATAAGAAAAGTGATTAAAATGTTAACTAAACAACAAAAAGAAAGATATTCACGACAAATTTTATCTCCTTTTATAGGAGAAGATGGTCAAGAGAAGTTATCTAACATTAAAGTACTCCAAATTGGGGCAGGAGGTTTGGGATCTCCATTTGCTTTTTATCTAGTTGCTGCAGGTATTGGAGAACTCACTATAATAGATAATGATATTGTTTCGATTTCTAATTTACAACGCCAAATTTTGTATAATGAAAATCATATCGGTATTGAAAAAATTCAGGTTGCAAAAGAAGTTCTTTCCAATTTAAATTCAGAAGTTAAAATCAATGTTCATAAGGATTATTTAGATGAAAATTCTATCAAGAAATATATTAATGATCAAGATTTCATTGTTGACTGTAGTGATAATTTCAAAACCAAGTTTTTAGTTAATAAAATTGCAGTTGAGTATAATTTGAAATGTGTTATTGCTGGAATTAAAGATTTTTTTGGTCAAATAATGACAATAGACCCTAAACGTACCGCTTGTTATCAGTGTGTTTTTAATGAGCCAGAAACAATAAATCAAGAATCAGGACCTTTACCAGTAATTGGAGTAACTCCTGGAATTCTAGGAACTTTAGAAGCCTTAGAGGTCATTAAAACATCATTAGGTTTACCAAATTTGGAAAATAAGTTATTCATGGTTAATCTTATTAGTCTCATGTTTGATAAGATAGATTTAGTCAAAAATGAAACTTGTATATGCTCAAAATAATAAAATTAAAAAATAAAGATTTTAGATTTTTTTTTGTCTTAAAGCTTTTTTCGGGTAACGAGAAATGAAACACAACCATATAAGAAAGCATTAATTAACCCGAAAAAAATCATTGCTATATATAAATCAGTAGGTCCAAATGAATACCATAAATAAACATATATTCCATAATATAGAGAAGGAGAAACTAGTGGATCGGATCCTGCTACAAACATAATGATCGTGTATACTGCTGTTCCAACAATAGCAATTAAAAACCAAGACATAAAGGCAATTGTAGTACTATCTGCTACAATTCCACCTATTATTACAGCAAGTAATGCAGGAAGTACATAATAAAGAAACATTAATGTTGCCATTAAAGGATCGCCTCCTTGAAATGAATGAATTAAAGATATAATTCCTTGATCAACCCAGGCTACATTTGGAGCTGTAGTAATAGGACCAAACATCATTGCAACAATGAGAATCCCCGCATCTGGAGGGACTTGGTAGAGTGGCGGGAGACTTGGTAGTACTGTGTACACATATATGATTGCAAATAGAACATTTAATCCAAAGTAAACAATTAGAGTTACTAAAAAAGTTTTTATAAAATTCATAAATATCTAACCCATTTTTTTTAAAAATTTTTGAGATTTAGAATCCTTTAATTATTACTTAATCGTTTTAAATATATAAATATATTAGAGTTTATTTTCATAGAATATTAATTTACTCTAATATAGATGATATATTAATATTAAAATAATATTGAGATATATTGGCTTTTAACTCTTGATTAATTTGAAGGAATAAAATAAAAAAGAAATATCATTTTTCATATTGAGGATAGTTGATAAAAAACTCTCTAAACGCTTCACCATTTTTGGCATAATCAGCAGAAGTTCTTGCTCCTACTAATTTACCAGTTTGAGGCAGTTCCTTTTTGACTTGTGCAGGAACCCCAACCGCTAACATTCGTTGTGGGATTTCTTTATTAACTACAACAGCTCCGGCGCCAATTTGAGCTCCTTCTCTGACTATAGATCTATGTAAAACATTAGATCCTATTCCTATTACACACCCATTTTCTATTGTACAAGGTCCGTGTATCATTGCATGGTGTCCTATTATACAATCATCCCCTATTTCAACAGTGGACCCAATTTGATTATGGATTGTAACATTTTCTTGTATGCTAGTGTTCTTTCCTATTTTAATAGTACCCCAATCTCCTCTAAGTACAGCACCAAACCATATATTTGTACCTTCATCAATATAAACATCTCCAATAATAACGGCGGTAGGTGCAATAAATACAGATTCGTGTATCTGAGGTTCCGTTCCTGTTCTTGGACTAGGCATAATTATTGGCATAATGTATCACTTAAAATTACTTCTTTGATTTAGAATTAAATAAAAGATAAAATAATTATGGATTTCCTAAAATAAAAAAAAATTATTTATTAATTCCAGCTTCTTCTATATATTGAATTTATAACTAATTCAAATAAAAAGAATTAATAATTTAAAAATTATTAAAATGGATAAATTGAACAGTGTCAAACTCTCTCAAAAATACTCTAATCTGTATAGATCAATAAATGAAGAGTTTATAAACATTCATCCAATTCAAAGGGGTGGCTTATTAACCGCTGAAGCTTATAAAGCACTGATAAATTATGGTGATGGTTATTCAATTTGCGATAACTGTCTTAAAGGGAGAATTGACGAAATCGAAAATCCTCCAGTTGTTGATTTTTTAAAAGATATGGCAACTTTCTTAGGTATTAATAATGTTATACCTACTGCTGCCGCAAGAGAATCAAAGCGTCTTGTAATGGAAGTATTAACAAAAAAATATCCTAAAAGGAGAACTGTTGTAATAGATAGTTTGGCACATTATACCACCTATTTAGCAATTGAAAATAATAATTTGAAAGTCAAAGAAGTACCAAATTCTGGAGAGCCAGAATATATTATTGAAAGCGAGAACTATGAGACTGTAATTAATGAGGTTAAAAGGGAAACAGGACAATTACCTCTATTGATTATTTTAACTCATGTTGATTATAAGTATGGAAATTATAATAATCCTAAACCAATAGGAGAAATCTGTAAAAATTATGATGTCCCGTTTCTTTTAAATGCTGCATACTCTGCAGGAATTCTACCGATTAACTGTAATGAGAATAGTATTGATTTTATTGCTTGCAGTGGTCATAAATCAATGGCAGCTTCTGGTCCAATAGGACTCTTAGGATTTGGAAGTCATTATTATGATGATATAATTAGATTATCTGAGATAAAGGGAAACCTGAGTTTAAAATCTTTTCCGAATAAAATTTGTACAATTCTGGGATGTCCACCAGTTTATGGTGCTCCTCTAATTACACTAATGGCAAGTTTTCCAAGTATAGTTAAGAGAACCCAGAAAGAAAATGTTGAAGAAGAATCCAAAAAGGCGAATTATATTGTTAATCAGATTAAAGATGTTAATGGAATCAGTGTATTAGGAATATTGCCAAAAATTCATCCTTTGACAAATATAAAAACAGAATGTTTTGCGGAGATCGGAAAATCGCATCCACGTAAAGGATTTTTTGTTAGAGATGAATTTAAAGAAAGGGGTATTATTGGAATGGCTCCAGGTATTTCTCAAGAAATGAAATTTAATACATATGGTCTTACATGGAATCAAGTAAAACATTTTGCTTCAGCCTTTTTGGAGATTTTTGAGAAATATAATATTATTTAATTATTGATATAAAATTTGCCAATGTTTAGGGAAAAAATGGATGTTAAAAATTTACAAGAAGATGTTTTAAAATTAAAAAATCAAAATGATGTAATAATTCTCGCACATTATTATCAACCAATAGAAATTCAAGAAATTGCAGACTTTTTAGGAGATTCCCTCGGATTATCAAGAATTGCCAAAGAAAACACTAATACTGAATACATTATATTTGCTGGCGTAGACTTTATGGCAGAAACAGCTTCTATATTAAATCAAGATAAACATGTTTTAATTCCCAATCCTGAATCATGTTGTCCCATGGCTGCTTTTCTTACACCAGAAAAAGTACTTGAATTTAAAAAGAACTTTCCTGAGACCCCAACTGTAGTATATGTCAATTCTACTGCTGCTGTCAAGGCTGAATCTGACGTTTGCTGTACATCGGCAAATGCTGTTAATATAGTTAAGAATATTAGCAAAGAGTATGAGGTAAATAGCGTTTTATTTGGACCAGATGCACATTTAGCAGATTATGCTGAACAAATGTCAACTATAAAAACAATTAAAATGCCACCAGAAGGTCATTGTTATGTACATTCTCAAATTAGTATTGAGGATATTAAGGCTACAAAAAAGAAATATCCAAATGCAAAAATTCTTGTTCATCCCGAATGTATAAGAGCTGTGAGAGACTTTGCTGATTTTGTCGGCTCTACTTCTCAGATGTATAATAGAATCAAGAATAGTTCTTCTGATGAATATGAATTTATAATTGGAACAGAAATAGGCTTACTTGAAAGAATGGCACAAGATTTTCCCGATAAAAAATATTACTTAGCTAAGGAGAAATTAATCTGTTATAATATGAAAAAACATAATCTTGAGTTAATTAAATATTTGTTAGAAAATTTAGATGATAAATTTCATGAAGTAAAAATACCTACAGAAATTGCTAAAAAAGCTATACAACCAATAGAAAAAATGCTCTTATATTCTTAGATAGATTCCGGTAATAAAGAAAGAATATTTAAATTCAACTCAATTTTGGAACCACTTACAATTTTTTGTTGAAGTAATTTTCCCTCTTCGGACATGGATAATTTATGTGATTGTGAAATCACTTCCATTAATTTCTCTCTCTCTATATCTAAAAATCCCATTTCTATAGCATTCTTAATAATTAGATTTAAAACTAATAATTGAAATTGTTCTTCAATAGCATCCCATATTAAACCCATTTCCTTTAATTGATCGGTTATTTCTTCAGCTATAATGTCCAGATCATAAATCATATCATAGATTCCTTCTTGCAGATTAATTATCTCATCAATTAGTCTATCTTTAATGAGTCTGATAGTCGTTGTTCCCACTAGATCTTCCTCATGAAAAAAGAAATCATTATCCTCCCGTTTAATTAAATAAAACCCGAAATCACTTTTTATTAATTTAATTCTAGCTAAATAATTGATTGCTTCTCTTGAAACATTATATAAATTACAGAATTGATCTAAATTTAATTTGTAACCAACAAACTTTTGAGAACTAGATTTATCAAAATGCCAATATTTTCTTGCTAAGGCACCTTGACCCAGAATAGAGTTATAAAAGATATAAAATAGTGATAAATATAGATCTCTATCTTGTTGTAATCCAAAAAAATTGTCTCCTATTTTAGAAATTATCCTTACAATATGTATAATAAAAGGGTCTTCTACGTTTATTTTTTTATAAAAATCTATTAAATCTTCAAGCTTTCTGACGTTTTCTTTTAATTCATTAATTATGAATAATTCTTCTTTTAGTTTCAAAGGTTCTTCTCCAAGTTTTTCTATACCTTTATCAGTAATTACGTATCCTTGGTATTGTTTATTTGTTGCTTTATCTGTTATTAGTTTCTGTTCAACGTTTCCTTTCTTGCTATGGATATTAAGATACTTTGAAACTGTAGATCTACTTAAATTTGAATATTTTATTAAATTAGTAAATCTTTGTGGACCTAAATTTCTAAGAATGAATAATATTCTCCGACTATTATCTTCAATATTGCTAGATTTTTTTAGTAGCTCGCTTTTTAACTTTTTCGATAGATTCCAGCTTTCCATAATTTTATATATATTATTTTAGATATATAAATCTATACTTTTTTTCTATACTCATACTAAAGTTTTTTATTTAGTTAATAATAGGATAAAGAGTATAGTTTAATATTAAATATTAAATCAA
>JBHLPZ010000063.1:0-14646 GCA_048885325.1 Candidatus Odinarchaeota archaeon | reverse complement strand
TTCCAATCCAATTATTATTTCCGGATTTTCAAGGCTTATTTTACATCCCTCCCTTGGTTAATGAAGGAATTTTCCTATAAATATTTAATTCTTGTTCTAGTTGATATCCAACGTTAAGAATTCCGCTTTCATCAAAATAGTTTCCAATAATTTGAAAACCAATGGGTAATTCATTATTATCAAAACCACAAGGGATTGAAAGAGCTGGTAAACCTGCTAAATTAACTGGACATGTCAATATATCTATTGTGTACATCTGAATTGGATCATTTATCAATTCTCCTATTTTAAATGCAGTGCAAGGCATTGTTGGACCGATGATGACATCACAATTCTTATATGCCTCTTGAAAATCGTTTTTAATTAATGTCCTGACTTTTAGCGCCTTGATGTAATATTGGTTATAATAACCCGCTGATAAAGCGTATGTGCCTAAAAAGATTCTTCTTCTTACTTCTGCCCCAAACTTCTCCCCTCTAGTTCTATTGAAAACATCAAAAACATCCCCGTCTAAATTTTGGCTCATTTTCCCATACCGTTGTCCATCATATCTCGCTAGATTTGAACTTGCTTCACTCATACAGATTATATAATAAGTAGCAATGGTGTATTCAAGATGAGGGATTGAAACCTCGATTGAAGATACTCCTAAACTTTCCAATTTTTTAATTGAGTTTTTCACAGAATTTATTACCTGTGGATCAACTCCTTCGCTAAAAAATTCTTTTGGAATTCCAACTATTTTCTTTTCAACAGGCTTTTTTATGTCTTCAGTATATTTATCCACTTTAATATCCACTGATGTAGAGTCCTGGGGATCCTTTCCTGATATAGTTTCAAGCATCAATGCTGAATCATATACACATTTAGTAATGGGACCAATTTGATCTAGTGAATTTGCAAATGCAATCAATCCATAGCGTGAGACCCTACCATATGTAGGTTTTAATCCTACCACTCCACAAAAAGATGCAGGGCATCTAATGCTGCCTCCCGTATCACTTCCAAGAGCAATTTTGGCTTGGTTTAATACAATAGATGCTGCTGCTCCTCCACTTGATCCTCCTGGAACTCTAGTCAAATCCCATGGATTATAAGTAGGACCATAATAACTCGTTTCCGTAGAACTCCCCATTGCAAATTCGTCCATATTTGTATTTCCAATATGAATTGCTCCCTCTTGTTCTACTATCTTTTCAATAACGAATGCATTATATGGTGGTTTGTAACCCTGCAATATATTCGAACAACAAGTGGTAGGGAAATCCTTTATGCATATAAGGTCTTTGTTAGCAAAAGGCAAGCCATAAAGTCTCCCAATCTTCCTACTTTTTTGGAAGTTTGAATCAAAATCCTTGGCTTTTTTGAATGCTTTTTCTTTTGAAAGGTTAACAAATGAATGAATTCGATTATCAGTTTTTTCAATTTTATCAAAAGTACTGTGAATTACTTCCTGGATGGTAATTTCTTTATTTTTAATTTTTTCAAGTAATTCATATGCCATAAGATTATTGAGTTCCATTTATAGCAAGCCCAACTTTTGTATAAATTAGAGTTAGTCTTTTTAAATAATAATTCTGGATTTCTAAAAAATTTGACTGAATTAAGTCAATAAGAAATAGGAAATAACTAATAGTTCATTGTTAAAATGAAATTTTTCCATTAAGGCGTCTTTCTTAGCATAGTTCTCGCAAACGGAATAGCGTCTTTAATATTCTCTAATCCACAAATCCAAGAAACAACTCTTTCTACACCTACACCATAACCAGAGTGAGGAACGCTTCCATACTTTCTTAATTCAAAATACCATTCATAAATCTTAGGATCTTCACCTTCTGCTTTCAATCTGTTTACCATATCATCGACTAACAAACTTCTTTCTGATCCTCCGATAATTTCACAATATCCTTCGGGAGCTAACATATCAAAACATAATGCTTCTTTAGGATTTTCTTTGCTTGGTGGTTTGTAAAACCCCATAATTTCTGTTGGATAATGTGTCACTATAACAGGAACCTTAAAGTGCTCAGCAATTTTTGCTTCTTCAATAGTTCTTAAATCCTTACCCCAAGGAACATTCATATGATATTTTTTTTTTAAAATATCTAAAGCTTCTGAGTATTTAATTGTAGGATATTTTGCTTCTGCATAATGCTCTAGTAATTTAATATCTCTCCCTAAAATTTCAAGTTCTTTTCTATTATCTTTTAAAACCTGTTTAATGATATACCTGATTTCATCTTTGGCTACTTCAGTAACTTCTTCGAGTTTCATCCACGCTGCTTCCATTTCAGCCATCCAAAATTCAGCTAAATGTCTTGAAGTTTTAGATTTCTCTGCTCTGAATGTTGGTCCCATGTTATAAATTTTCCCTAGTGAAAAGATCCCTGCCTCAGCATATAATTGCCATGTTTGACTAAGATAGATTTTATCATCAAAATATTTAACTTCAAATAAAGTAGCTCCACCTTCGGATTGGGTAGGTTGGAATATGGGTGCATCAAATTCATAATAACCACGATTCCTAAAAAATTCATGAATCGCTCCAACGATAGTATGCCTTATTTTTAATATTGCGTTCAATTTCCTTGATCTTAACCATAGGTGTCTATTGTCGTATAAAAGCTCAGGGGATTGATGTTCCGTAATTGGAAAAGGTTCTGCGATTTGTACAATTTCCAAATCAGTTATAGAAATTTCATAACCTGTGGGAGCTCTTTCATCCTTCTTTAATGTACCTAAAACTTTAATTGATGATTCAATCGTTAATTTTTCAGCTTTTTCAAAAACTTCTGGATTTTTACTTTTAGGAATAACACATTGTATGATATCAGATTCATCCCTTAACACTATAAATACAAACTTATTTGATTTCCTTTCTCGATATACCCAACCTCTTAAATTTACTTCACCTGAGCCCTTTTTCAGGGCTTCTTCAATCGTTATATATTTTGATTCCTTCATTTTCGAGATAAGACAATTTCAAAATGATATATATGAAAGGATAGGATTTCTAAAAAATTTCACTAAAAAGGCTATTTCTTTTTAAAATTGTATTAGTAGAATTAAAAAATTTAAAAAATCTTTATATTATAAAAATCGCTGCAGCTACAACCGAAGCCCATTCATCTTCGTCTTGAACAGTTGCAGATGCTGTAATATTCTTAGTTTCTACAATCTTCCCTCCCATTTTAAAAACTTCTCGTTTTTCGTCATAGTTAGCATTAGGATCAAATTCTATGCCTAAAGTGGTTGCTAACATTTCTGCAGCTAGATCTTCGGCAGTATCTCCTGCATTTTCTGGTTTAACCCCATAAGTATGGTGTTCACTTAAATATCCATAATGTCCTTTATCCGCAGGTTTTGCAACACCAATTGAAGCACAAATTAAACGATTATATTCATTAGAATCCGCTCTGGCGATAACAGCATATATAATCTGCCCTGGTCGAAGTTGTTTAAGACCATCCTCCTTACTTATTTCGATACAATATGGTGGTAAAATAGAAGATACATTAACTAAGTTATACTTTTCAATCCCAGCATCTCTTAGTGCTTCTTCGAATGCTGCTAATTTGGATTTATGAAAACCTTTACCTTGTACAAAAAATACCTTTTTTGGGACGAGTGACATCTCTTAATTTAGATGTATATTCTATATATTTGTTATAATAATAGTAGATATTAAACTTATTTAAATGTAATCAAACTTAATTAATAACCTAAAATTATGATTAAATAAAAATCAAAATTTTTACTAATTTTATAAAATATTCGGTAAAATATAATAAATCAATAATTAGGCTTACAATTCTTAACTCTGAGTCAATAAATTTAAATAAATTGCTTGAATACATTATTAAAAAAATTTTAGCCGTTAATATGTAGTATATCATCGCAATTTTTATCAATTAATTAAGTCTTATCTAATTTTTGAAATAAGAATTTAGTTTTATTTAAAAAATTTAAAGCTTTAACTTAATCTATGAGTAAAAATCATAAGGAAAAATACCTCATTAAAAAAATCTCTCCATTTAATGTCTATAAAATTAAGAATATCGATGATTTATTAAAAGATCTAAAGACGTGTGGATTTCAAGGAAGAAACCTAGGAAGAGCTCTTGATATTTTCTATAAAATGGTTACCGATGATGAGATCTTAACTGTGTTAACTCTTTCAGGAGCTATGGTTCCAGCTGGTATGGGCGATTTAATATGTGCTTTAATTGAGAATAAACTAATTGATGTTATTATAAGTACTGGAGCCAATACTATTCATGATTTAGTTGATGCTGTTTCAAACATTGGACATTATATAGGAACTCCAAATGTTGATGATAATGAGTTATTTATGGCCCGAATTAACAGAATTTATGACACATTTTTACCAGAAGATAATTATAAACGTGCAGAAAACGTTTTATTGGATATTATTCATAAAAATTTTAGCTCAAAAGATATACATATAAAACCTTCAGACTTAATGAGAAAAGTAGGAGAAAAGATAAATGAAAGATGCATTCTTTCTATTGCAGCTAAATATAATATCCCTATATTTGTTCCTGCGTTTACTGATTCCGAATTTGCTTTAAATCTTATAAAGTTTTCAGTGAGAGAAGGATATAAATTTAATTTAGACATATTTGGCGATGTCCTATCCTTTGCTAATATCATAAGAAAATCGAATGAGTTTGGAACATTCATTATAGGAGGCGGTGTTCCACGAAACTGGGCTCAACAAGTATTTCCATTATTAGATCAAATAGATAATATTGAAACTATGGGTTATAATTACTCAATTAGAATTACAAGTGCGTTAGAATATGATGGTGGTTTATCAGGGTGTACGATAAGTGAAAGCAAATCATGGGGGAAATATTCTTTAGAATCAAAATATATCACAGTATGGTGTGATGCGACTATTGCATTACCAATATTAATTACTGGCTTATTTCAACGTTTGAATATCATTTAATTAATAAAAAGTAATACAATAATTTTAAAATGCCTTGTATATTACATCTAATATGCATAATTCTCGAAAAGAAGATTATCTTATAAGAAAAATCTCTCCTTTTGATATTAAAAGTATTAAAAAGATTGACGATATTTTAAAATCATTGAAACTCTGTGGTTTCCAAGGTAGAAATTTAGGTATAGCTGCTGATATTTTATATGAAATGTTCAATGATGAGAGTTGTTTAACCATTCTAGCCTTAAGTGGAGCAATGGTTCCAGCTGGAATGGGACATTTAATATGTGAATTAATAGAAAATAAATTAATCGATGTTATTATTTCAACAGGAGCTAATATTACTCATGATTTTATTGATGTTTTTTTGAGTGGAGGCCATTACCAAGGAAGCGACGATGTAGACGATGAAGATTTATTTAAACATCGAATAAATAGGATATATGATGTGTTTCTTCCTGAAGATAATTATGATATTGCAGAAAAAGAATTACTTAAAATTTTGTTAAATAAATTTCCCGATAAAAAATTTGAGATTACTCCATCAGATTTTTTTCAAATCATTGGAAATGAACTAAAAAACAGAAGTATTTTATCAAGTGCGGCTAATAATGATATTCCAATATTTGTTCCAGCTATTTCTGATTCTGAATTTGCATTAGATTTAGTAAAGTTCACAGATACTGAAGGTTTTGATATTGATTTTCGAGTACTTAAAGATATCAAAAAGTTTGCTAAAATTATTAAAAAAGCAGAATCTTGTGGAACCTTTATTATAGGGGGTGGCGTTCCGAGAAATTGGGCTCAACAAATTTATCCTTATATTGAAAACATTGAAAAGTTAACTAGGACAAATTATGAGTTTGGCTATAAATACGCTGTAAGAATTCACACAGCAATAGAGAAAGATGGCGGCTTAAGCGGGTGTACTTTAAGTGAAAGTAAATCTTGGGGCAAATATGCTGTAGATGCTAAATATATTAGCGTATGGTGTGATGCTACAATTGCCCTGCCAGTATTAATTACTGGAGTTCTACAAAGATTAGAAATAATCTAGAATTTTTGAATTTTCTTAGAATTAAGATTAAACATTTTAGAAATAATTATGACTCTTCTTTCTTTCTGAGAAGGTATTTTGAGAAAATATTCATATAAAGACATTCTTCAGGAGCCATTTCCATTGTTAGTTTTGGATTTTCTGTAAATTCAACATCTGCTCCTCGAATAAGTACTATAGGTGTCTGTTTATCTGCTTCACTTAATAAGAATTGAGCAGCACTAGCAAGATCATCAGCTATAGCTCTCATGGTTATTTCTAAGGGTCTATTAAAAAGATCTGGCTTCCCTCGTAAATCCTCAATGGGTTCAAATCCCGCAGTTGCTATTGCGATTCCAATTGTACCTTTCCTAAGGGGTTGAACTCGAGAATCTGCTATGATAATCCCTAAGTTTTTTACTTTAAACTCTCTTTTTAAAATCTCCCAATATTTCCAAACCACTTTATTTAAATCTTTCGGGAGTAGCACCACATTACCAGTTCCTGCATTAGATTGATCGATTCCTGCATTTGCTATTAAAAAATCATTCACTTTAGTCAAAATAACATGGCTCATTCCTCCCAAAATCATAGACGCTTCATTTAAAATCAACTGCACATATCTTTCATCCATATCATATAGTTTAGACAATTTTTTTGCTTCATCAGAGATTTTATTTACATCTGATAATTTTATAACTCTACCTTGGGAAGTCGCAACTACTTTTTCAGCAATAATAATTATATCTCCTTCATTCAAGGAGCCTTTAGTCTTCCTAATATTTTTAATGATGATTGTAACCAGATCATCATTTTCTTTAATGAGTGGAAGTTTGATTGCAAATAACTCCATCGTAGGTTAAAAAAATTAAACTTATTTGAAATAGTTTTTTACAAATATAGATAACTATGAAAAAAATTTATATGAAACTCTATGAATCATTAGAAATTGGAGATGATCATCCTACAATTATCATGGGTGTGTTAAATTTAAGCCCTGAATCGTTTTATAAAGGGTCAATATATGATGATCTAAGTCAGATGAAAACTGCTGCTTTAGAAATGATAAATAATGGAGCAACTATTTTAGATTTAGGTGCGAGATCAACAGCTCCATGGTCTAATAAAATTACAATTGAAGAAGAAATAAGTAGATTCACACCTGCTATGGAAAATTTATGTAAAATAATACCTAAACATATAATTATTTCAGTTGATACCCAATTTAGTCAAGTAGCCCACAAAGCTTATAAAATTTCAAAAAAATATGAAAAAAAAATAATAATAAATGATGTAAGCTGCCTGAAAACCGATCCTACTTTAAAGAATTTCATAATTGAAAACGAAATTCCCATTATTATTATGGCATCGAAAAAATTACCAGGAGATTTATTAACCATAGATGAAATAACTAAGGAATTTAGTCTTACTATTAAAGATTTAGTTCAAAAAGGCTATAATGAGACTAAAATCATTTTAGATCCTGGCATTGGGCATTGGATTGAAGAAAAAACACATATCTATGATATAAAGATAATTCATAACTTATCCAAATTAAGATCTTTAAATAAACCAATATTAGTAGCAATATCAAGAAAATCTTTTATAGGTACGACTTTGGATAAACCAGATCCAAATGATCGCTTAGATGGTACTCTGTCCGCCACTAGTATAGCCGTTTTTAATGGTGCTCATATAGTTCGCACTCATGATGTTAATGAACAATTATTAGATATAGTTAAAATGGCGAGAGAGATTAGGATCAATTACTGATTTTTCTAGTTTTATATAAGGTTTTAAAACATTAAAGATCTTAAAAATTCAAACGAAAATTTTAAAGAGATTTTATTAAACTTTTCAGTTTTTTACTATTTTTTTTAGTTGAAAAGGTTGCCCATATAATTTACCTCTTTAAAATTTAAAGCCAAATTAAAAATATCATACAACCTAAATAGCACCATCTCCAAAGAAATTAAAAACCTTAATTTTTTCTTTATTTTAGTAGATGAAAAACAGTACTCATATTTAAATTTGCGGAATCACTTATATTATATGTAAAAAGTTAAATTATCACATTAGTTCAACTTAGAATTGATAAATTTAACCTTACAAAAGAGGTATAATTGGTTTAAATGGAAGAGAAAAATGGATATGATGCAGAGGATATTCAAGTTTTAAAAGGGCTCGAAGGCGTAAACTTATTTTTATAAATTGTAAGAAATATGCGCAATTCGCGCTAAGTCGTCAACGTCGACGCCCAGCGATGTACATAGGCGATACTGGAAAAAAAGGGCTGCATCATCTAGTTTTTGAGGTATTAGATAATTCTGTCGATGAAGCTATTGCTGGTTTTGCTAATGAAATAAAAGTAACTCTAGATAAAAATAATACAGTACAAGTATATGATAATGGTCGGGGAATACCTATTGATACTCATCCTGAATTTAAAAAACCAGCAGTAGAAGTAATAATGGAACATTTACACTCAGGAGGCAAATTTGATAAAAAAAGTTATAAAATTTCTGGCGGTTTACATGGCGTTGGTCTTTCTGTTGTTAATGCATTGACTGAATGGTTAGAAGTAGAGATATGTAAAGATGGACAAATATATAAACAAAAATTTTCGAAGGGTAAAAAGTCAACAGAGGCATTAATTAAAAAAGCAACAAATAAGAAAAGCTATACGAGAATTTCATTCTATCCAGATGAGGAGATTTTTGAGTTCGAACCAAATGAAGCAATTTTCAATTTTTCCACAATTGCTAATAGGATGAGAGAATTAGCATTTCTTACACCCCATGCTAGATTTGAATTAATTAACAAAAGTAATGATGACAAGGAAGAATTCCATTATGAGGGTGGTATTAAGGAATTCATAGCTTATCTTAATAAAGATAAGCAACCACTACATGATGATATAATCTATATTAGTGATAGTTCTCAGGATGAAGATGGTAATATTGTCTACTGCGATGTTGCCATGCAATATAACCAAGGGTATCAAACTAATATTCTCACTTATGCTAATACGATTAATACAATTGAAGGAGGAGTACATCTTACTGCATTTAAATCTGCATTAACAAGAACCTTCAATTCTTATATTGAGAACTATATGGAAAAAAAATATAAAGATCATGTACTAAGCGGTTCCGACACCCGAGAAGGATTATCAGCAGTTATATCTATAAAATTGCCTGAACCCCAATTTGAAAGTCAAACAAAAATAAAATTAGGAAACCCAGAAATTAGACAAGTTATTAGTCAAATAATTACCGATAAACTAACTCAATATCTAGAGGAAAATCCTATTACTGCGAAAAAGATAACTCTTAAAACTATAAATGCCAAGATGGCACGAGAAGCAGCTCAAAAAGCAAGGTTGTTAATACGTCGGAAATCTGCATTAGACAGTGCTAGAATGCCAGGAAAGCTGGCTGATTGTTCATCGAACGATCCAGAACAAGTAGAACTTTTCATTGTGGAAGGTGATTCAGCCGGTGGACCGGCAAAACAAGGAAGAGATAGGACCTATCAAGCGATTCTTCCCATTAGAGGCAAAATTCTCAATGTTGAAAAAGCTAGAATAGATAAAGTACTTCAAAATAATGAAATTCAGGCTATAATCAAAGCATTGGGAGTGGGATTTCAAGAAATAGCAAATGAAATCAATGGTGATGTAGGAGAAAATGGGGATGATACGGAAGAAAGTTTTGATTTAAATAAATTGAGATACCATAAAGTCATAATAATGTGTGATGCAGATGTTGATGGCTTCCATATAGAGACTTTATTACTTACATTCTTCTTTAGATACTTACGTCCTTTAATAGATGAAGGGCATTTATATATTGCTGTCCCTCCCTTATATAAAGTAACTTATAAAAACTCAAAAGAATATGTTTATTCAGACAAACAGAAGGATGATTTGCTTAAAATTATCAAAGAAAAGTACAAATTAAAGAATTTGGATCCCATTAAAACACAAAGGTATAAAGGTCTTGGTGAAATGAACTCAGATGAACTTTATGAAACTACCATGAATAGAGAAACAAGGAAACTTAAAAAGGTAACTTATGAAGACTATCTGGAAAATGATTTAATTTTTACAAAACTAATGGGTAAAGAAGTAAAAGCCCGTAAAAAGTTCATTATTAGTAATTTTGATGAAGTTACAACATTAGATATTTAATTCTCACTTATTATAATAATTAAAAATAAAAAAGGGGTCTTAATTGACTTCAGAACAGATTGAAGAGATTTTATTAAATGAGGAAATGAAAAGCAGTTATATCGATTATGCTATGAGCGTGGTCGTTGGGCGTGCAATCCCGGACGTTAGGGATGGCTTGAAAGTTGTACATAGAAGAATCCTTTATGCAATGGCCATAAATAATTGGTATTATACAAGTTCTCATGTTAAATGCGCTAAAATTGTGGGTGAAACACTAGGTAATTATCACCCTCATGGTGATATGGCTGTGTATAACTCTTTAGTGAGAATGGGACAAGATTTCTCATTAAGGTATCCTTTAATCCATCCACAGGGGAATTTTGGGTCTATTGACGGAGATCCACCAGCTGCTTACAGATATACTGAAGCGAGATTATCTTTGATCTCAAATGAGTTAATTGAAGATATAGATAAAGATACTGTTGAGTTTCAGCCTAATTTTGATAATAGTATTACTGAACCAACATATTTGCCCGCGAAGCTTCCAAATATTTTACTAAACGGCACTAAAGGAATTGCTGTAGGAATGGCAACTTCCATGCCACCTCACAATTTAAGAGAAGTTTGTAATGGAATTATAGCAACTATTAATGATCCTGAAATTTCTATAGAAGAGTTAATGGAAATTATAAAAGGACCCGATTTTCCAACTGGTGGTATAATTACTGATACAAATGGGATCTATAATGCATATACTACCGGAATGGGAACAATAAACATATGTGGAAGGGTGGAGACTGAAACGAAAGGAAGCAAAACTAGCTTAATAATTACAGAAATTCCCTATCTAGTTAATAAAACGGATTTGATTGAATCTATAGCTAGATTAATTAAGGATGGTCTACTTAAAGATGTTAGAGATTTGCGTGATGAATCTGATAGAAAAGGGATGCGTATTGTATTGGATTTATCTAAAAATGCTCAACCAGTTATAATAAAAAATGTCCTTTTTAAAAGAACTAAACTTTTAACGACTTTTAACACAACTAATCTAGTGTTAATTAATGAGGGAAAACAACCAAAGATACTGAATTTAAAAGAGATAATTAATGAATACATTGAACATCGTTTAATCATTATTTATAAAAGAACTGAATATCTTCTTAAGAAAGCAAAAGATCGACTTCATAAAGTTGAAGGGCTTTTAATTGCCTTGAATGATATAGATAATGTTATAAATTTAATTAAAAATTCGATGGATGCCAATGAAGCAAAAAAAAAGTTAAAAACAACTTATAAGCTAAGTGATATTCAAGTCCAATCTATATTAGGTATGCCTTTATCAAGATTAACGAATTTAGAACAAAAGAAATTGGTTGATGAACAAAAATCATTACAATCCAGTATTAAGGAATATAATAAGATTCTAAAAGAAAGAGAAATCCGTTTAGATATAATTAAAACCGATTTAATTGAATTAGAAAAGAAATATGGAGATGAGAGAAAGACTGAAATTAAAATGGTTGAACACCACGAACTGAAAGAAATTGAAAAGAAAGATTTAATCAAAAAAGAGCCGACTATTGTAATTTTTACTAAAAATCAATATATTAAAAGAATCTCATTAGAAGAATATCAGGCTCAAAGACGGGGAGGTCGCGGAAAAAAAGGCATGACAGTACGTGAAGAAGATTTTATTACTGATTTATTTGTAGGTTCTACGCATGATACTATTTTAGTGTTTACATCAAAAGGTCGAGTATATTCTATTAAATGTTATGATATTCCTTTACAAAAAAGAACAGCTAGGGGTAAACCGATCATAAATTTCATTCCTCTTCAGGAAGGTGAGAGAATTGCAGATATGATTCCTATAAATAACTTCAATACCAATGAGATGCTAATAATGACCACTAAAAACGGAATTATCAAAAAGACACCTTTAAAAGCATTTTCTAAATTTAGAACTACAGGAGTTAAAGCTCAGAGAATTCGTGCTGATGATGAATTAGTAAGCGTTAAAAGGCTTTCAAATGAATTACAAGATATATTTATAGCTACAAAATTAGGTTATGCTGTTAGATTTGATGAATCAGAGTTAAGAGAGTTAGGGAAATATTCAATGGGTGTTAAAGGAGCAGAATTAAGGGACAGTGACGAAGTCATTGATACACTTCTGGTAAGTAATGATGAAATTATTCTGACCTTAACTGAAAATGCCTACGGTCAAAGAACACCGGTTAAAGAATATCGAAAAACTGGGAGAGGAGCCAAAGGTGTAAAAAATATCACATTAGATGATTCTAAAAATGATCAGGTTATTGCGATTAAAATAGCCAAACATATGGACTTGTTGATCGGAACAGAACAAGGACAAATGATTAGGGTTCCTGTAGATTCCATAAGGATTACCCATAGAAAGGCAAAAGGAGTTAGAGTAATAAAGTTATATGAAGGAGATTCTGTAGTCGCGATTGGAAAATGTGAAGAAGAACACTAATAAAATTTTAATAGTATTTCTCAAATTGCTTGCATTATTCTTTAAGATAAGGAATAAGGCATAAAAAGACTAAATTTTCAGATCCCACATTATTTATTCCATGTTTTTCATTTGGAGGAATGTAAATAATATCCCCGGGTTTTACTTCTTCTTCTTGATATGAATCGTTATAAAATAATCCTTTTCCTGCTAATATATAAATTTCATGATCTTGAGGGTGATTATGAAGCGGTACTTTACCATCAGGCTTTATTTCGAACCGCCTCATAGCAAAATTTTTAGCCCCATCATTCTTATCAATTAGCCACCTGACAAATACATCTTTAACTGGGGTTCCATCTGTTAGTGTTGCTGGTTTATTTTCTATATCTTTAAAATACTTTTTCAACATAACTTAAATAGTATATAATCTAATAAAACCATATCTTATATTAAAAGTAAAAATAAATTTAAAAAAAGATAAATTATGAGCACTGAATTTAATATTGGTTTTGATTATTCACATAAGAATAAATTTATAATTGAAGATCCAGCTTTTAACGATTTTATTGAGTTTCTTTTTAATTCTGACCTTAAATTGGGAAAGATTGAGGAGGGTATAACATATGTAAAATTGTCAAAATATAATATTTTTATAATTGGAGTACCTATTGCTCAATCTTTCTTGAGTAATGAAGAAATTGTAGATTTGGTAAGTTATGTTAAGGATGGAGGCTCCTTATTAATTTTAAATGATAAAGGTGGAGATTTAGCAAATAAAAATAATCTTTCTGATTTAACAAAGCATTTTGGAGTTAAGTTTAATTCTGATCAATTATTTGATAATGAATTTTTTTCAAAAGATAATTCTCGTCCGATTATTAAAAATTTTAAACCACATTTTCTTACTCGTGATATTACCCAAATTATCCATTCTAATGGTTGTACTTTAGAAGTTATTAAAGAAATTGATGATAAGGATCTAGATGTTATTACGATAGCTTTTTCCTCTGAGGAATCAGCCTGGCATAAAATTTTTACAGGAGAGGAATGGTTTGATGAACCTCTACAGAAAACTCCTATTATTATTGCAGCACATTATGGGCTTGGTAAAGTTGTAGTATTAGGAAATTTATCCCTCTTTTCAAGCTTCCATGATGCTTATGGTATCCACGCAGCAGACAATTTTAAACTAATCTCAAATATAATTTCATGGCTTATGAATAAAGCCTATTCAGAACAAGCTCAACTAACCCAACCAATTTATACTACAATTCCAATTGAACAAGATTTATATTATTGGATTAAGGGAAAGATTGATGAAGGAAGATGGAAAAATATTGAAGACGTTATTAATTTTGCATTAAAGGTAATAAAATTTAGAATAAAAAAACAAGAAAATATAGAAGAGTAATAAATTTAGTATGAATGTAAACCTAATTTGATAGAGAGGGTAAAGTTTTGATTAAAACAGACAAAAATGACCTATTAATTGGAGTTCTTTCAGATACTCATATTCCCCATAGAGCCTCCTCAGTACCAGAAAAGGTGTTAGATGATTTTAAAAGGAGAAATGTTGACTATGTTTTTCATTTGGGAGATTTTACTTCCATTGAAGTTTATGAAACGCTCATTAATATTTTTGGTAAAGATAAAGTAATTGCGATTCATGGAAATATGGATTTTGATCCGAAATTGCGAAAAACTTTACCTGAAAAGTTGGAATTGGAAATTTTTAATCATAAAATTCTACTAATTCATGGAATGGGAGGTCCTAACATGATAGTTAAACGCTTGATTAAGAAATTAGATCTTCCTAATTCTGACTATGATATTGTTATCTTTGGCCATACTCATAGACCAGTTAATGAAAAAAAGAATAATATATTATTTTTTAATCCAGGAACCACCACACCTATCGATAATAGGTTAACAGTAATAAGCTCCTATGGTTATCTAAAAATTTCCAAAAATAAAGTTGAACC
>JBHLPZ010000062.1:0-14813 GCA_048885325.1 Candidatus Odinarchaeota archaeon | reverse complement strand
TCAGATAATAGGCTTTTATCGATAGATGATAGTAATTACGCGCATCATGTTGAAGTATCGATGGCAATAAGTGATTTCCCAGATGAAACAATTTTTGTAGGTTGGAAAAATTCAGAAACTCATAGTGGTGCGGGGGTTAGGGTTAGTATTGTAAAGTCTACCGATAGAGGTGAGACATGGACTAATCCATATGATATGCCAATGTATGGAGGTAGATTTACTTGCCAATCAGATCCTTGGCTTTATTGGTATAATGGAACTATATATTATGCTTATCTTGAATTTGAGTCTGACTACCTTTCGGACCCATCGGGAGATTACCTGACACAAATTACTGTAGCAAAGAGTATTGACTATGGAAACACATGGAACCCGGTTAAGGCTACAAATGGTACGTATTTTGCTGATAAAGAAACTATTGTTGTTGGAAAAAACAACACCATTTATGTTGCATATGACGATGCAAACATCGATCTAACAGGTAATGTAACAGTAAGAATCTCACGTTCTCTAGATGGTGGAGATACATATCAAGAAATTTCAGATTTAGGAGAAGATTTTTTTTTCCTTGGGCCTTATGTGACATTAAATAGCAGCGGAGATGTTTTTCTTGCATGGACTTGGGCTCCTTATTCGGGTGGGAATTTACTTTTTACAAAAAGTATAGACCAAGCTGAAACTTTTGAGACTCCGGAATATGTAAATCAAGATGGAAATTATTGTTTTTTTGAAGGTATAGGAAATAGCCCTAGTAAAGCAACTTTACCTGTCATTAAATTTGATCAAAATGATAGGCTCTATTTACTATGGGCTGACAAATATGATCAACCAGCTCATACTTGGGACGTATATTTACGATACTCTGATGATTTCGGATCAACTTGGAGTGAGCGGATACGTATAAATCCTTCAACATCAGGACACCAATGGAATCCAGATATGGTAATTGACGAAACTGGGCGTCTACATATTGTTTATTATAGTGAAGAAGGAGGTAATTACAAACCTTATTACCGGACCATTAATTTTACTGGTTTTTACCGAAATGAAACAGAATTTTCTGATCAGATCGCAATAGCAGATAGAGCTACTAGTAGCGCATTCTTCAGACCGGGAGAATATTTTGCTATTCAACTCGATAATGACGATATTCCTCATGTAGCTTGGTCTGATGGAAGGAATAATGAAATGGATATATATTATGCCCATGGACTTACAGAAATACCATCTTCATTCGATATTATTATATTAATTATTGTGATTATAACCATTATCAGTATAAGTTCCTTGGTAATAATTTTTTATATTAGACATAGACGCAGGCCCCAACCTATTAAAGAAAAAGTGGATTACAAAAGAACGTAGAAAAGCATATATGAAGACTTTTTATACTTCTGTGAAACTAGTAAGAAATTTAGCCATACATCTACAGAACACTGTGAAAATTGTGGAGATAAAGCTAGTTTAAGAAAAGCTACGAAAAATGATTCTGAGAAATATTTACCAGAACTAAAATAATTTGGATTCAAATTTTTTATATTTAACTATAAAATTTGATAATTATGTGATTCAATTCAATAAATATTATTACTCATTTCATTCGTAAATAGTTCTGAATTTATACAAAAAGGAATAAATAAAGGCAAAATGAAAAAAATTTGGCATAATTCCAACTAATTTTAGCTTTAAAAATTTTTGTTTTTAAATAAGAAGTTTAAAAAATAATAATTAAATTTTAATAAATTTATTAATTTCAAAATTTAAGGTACTATGTAATCGAAATTACTAAAAAGATTAGAATTATAATGGTTGTAATTACAACTAAAAAACCAGAAGAAGAAGTAATTGAAGCTCTTCAGAATTATAAGGTTAAAAAATTAACTCTTGTTTCTTGTGGAACTTGTGCTGCTTTATGCCAAACTGGGGGAACTGAAGGCGCAGAAGACTGGAGGAAAAAATTAGAGGAAAAAGGGTATGAAATAGAAGCTTTAATAGTGTCAGAAGATGTATGCGACAATAGAGTTATGAAGAAAGATTTACGTAGAATTGACGACGAGTTACAACAATCTGATGCAATACTCACGCTTAGTTGTGGACTTGGAGCCCAATCAATCGTGGAAGTTCTCCAAAATAAATATCCAGAAAAACCTGTCCTCATCTCTAACAATACAAAATTTATAGGAATGACTGAGAGAATTGGACGATTTTATATGCGATGTCGAGCATGTGGCGATTGTTATTTAAACTATACAGGAGGAATCTGTCCTATAGCCACATGTGCCAAAGGACTTATGAATGGTCCTTGCGGAGGTATGGTTGACGGAAAATGTGAAGTGGGTAATTATGAGAGAGATTGTGGTTGGATTTTAATCTTTAATCGCTTGAAAGCAATAAATAGACTAGATCTATTCAGTAAATTGCGGGATGCTCGAGATTGGTCTGAATGTGGCCACCAACAGGAAGTAATATTTAGATAGGAGGTGATTAAAGAAAATGGAAGAAAATAATACTTATTCAAAATTAGGGGAAGCCCTTACTAAAGGCGAATTTATCCTTACAGGAGAATTAGAACCTGAAAAAACATGTGATTTATCTCACCTTGTACATGAAGCAAAAGAAATGGCTCCTTTTGTTATTGCTGCTAATGTAACTGATAGTCCACTCGGAATTGTGACAATTAACAGTTTAGCAGCATCTTATATTGTTCAAAGAGATGCTGGCTTGGAATGTATTTGGCAAATGACAGTTCGGGATGTGAACAAATTAGGCATAGCGGGCATGATTATGGGTGCACAAGCACTCGGAATACATAATATTCTCTCTCTTACAGGTGATCATCCTGCTTTGGGTGATATGCCTGAGGTCAAACCTGTTTTTGATTTAGATTCTGCAACCTTAGTAAAGCTTGTTAGAGAAATGGTAGATACTGGTAAAGTTAACGGCCATGAAATAGAAGCACCACCGAAACTTCATGTCGGAGCTGCTGCAAATCCAAATGCAGAGCCAATGGAAGCAGAAATCTTAAAGATTGGTCGTAAAGCAGAAGCAGGTGCTGAATTTATACAAACACAAGTGGTATACGATCTAGATCGAACTATTGAATTTTTAACCGCCATAAAAAAGTATGGAGTTCCTGTTCTTTTAGGTATATTTCCAATGAAGAGCTACGGAATTGCTAAGGGTTTTGATACATTCGTTCCGGGAGTATCTGTGCCCAAAGACATCCTTACGAAGTGGAAATCGATAAAAACAGAATATTCAATAGATAAAAAAATGCAAAATGAAGCTTATGACCAAGCAAACTATGAATTTTTTAAACCATTTATTACAGAACTCAGAAAGAAGAAATTATTAGCTGGAATCCATTGTATGGCAGTTCATTATCCTCGAATTTTTCCAAAGTTAGAAACTGTAATTAAAAGCACGAATTAAATAAATTAATTTATTTTTTTTGTTTTTTGATCTTAACCGAATTAAAATGAATTTTACCTTTTCAAAGATGCTTCTCTGCATTTATCCCTCCTTCTCTGTCGAATGAAAATTAATATTTCTTTAAAATATTACTATAAACTTTAAAAGTTATATAATTAAAATGGAATGTATGGAGACTTATGATTTAGTTGTAATTGGTAGTGGAGCTGGTCTTAATGTTCTTAATACTGGACTTCAAATGGGGCTTAAATGTGCCCTTGTTGAGGATACTAAGCTTGGTGCTACATGTTTGACACGGGGGTGTATCCCTTCAAAAATATTAGTTTATCCAGCTGATTTAATTAGAGAAGCTCAACATGCAAAAAAGGTGGGTATTGATTTTACTGTAGAAAATATAAATTGGGAATTAATTTCAAAACGCATGTGGTCTCAAATTGATGAGAGTGATGAAATGGAGAATGGATTATCTCAAGTTCCAAATCTGAAGCTTTATCGAGGAGTGGGCGAATTTATTGGAGAGTATGAAATGGAAGTTAGAACTCACGATGAGGAACAAAGTCTTGGGAGATTTAAAGGGTATAAATTCGTTTTAGCTTCTGGGGCACGTTCATTCATTCCACCCATTAAAGGATTAAATCAAATTGACTATATCACAAACGAATCTTTTTTTGATGATAAATTTCCAAAAAAACCCTGGAAAACTTTAATTATAATTGGAGGAGGAGTGATTGCTGCTGAATTTGCTCATATTTTTTCTGCCATAGGAACAGAAGTAACCATAATTGAAATGCTTCCACGTTTAGTTGCAACTGAGGAGCCTGAAATAAGCAGATTTTTGGAGCAAAACTTTAAGAAATATATGAATGTATTAGTGAATCATAAAGCTGTTGAAGTAAAATCTGAAAAGAATCTGAAAATTGTAATTGCAGAGAATTTGAAAACTGGTAAGAATGTAGAAGTAAAAGCTGATGAGATATTTATTGCTACTGGCCGAAAATCAAATGCTGATCGTCTAAAAGTTGAAAAAACAGGGGTTGCTGTTGATAATAGGGGGTGGATAAAAATAAATCAATATTTAGAAACAACCAAGGAAAATATATGGTGTATTGGTGATGCAAACGGATTATATCAATTTAGACATAAAGCCAATTATGAATCAGAAATTTGTACAAATAATATTTTTGCGCCGCTAGAAAATAAACAATCCGTGGATTATTCTGCCGTTCCATGGGCTATTTTTACGTACCCGCAAATAGGACATGTAGGAATGACTGAAGCAGAAGCTATCGAAAAAGGTCATGAAATATTTGTAGCATTAAAAAATTACTCAACCGTAGCAAAAGGTTTTGCCATGGGTTTTAATCAAGGGGATACGGATGATGGTTTTGTTAAGTTAATAGTTGACAAATCTTACAGAATTTTAGGTGCACATGTTGTTGGACCTCATGCGGCAGTCTTAGTTCAACCATTTGTGTATTTAATGAACTCAGGATTTACATGTATCTTACCCGAATTTTCTGAAAAAGCAGATGTACCAAAACTGGAACGTACCTGCCCAGAAGGGGGTTCATTCATGCCGATTTATAAATCTATGATAATTCATCCCTCATTAAATGAAGTTACAGGATGGGCAATTGGTTCTCTACGACCAGTTAATATAAAAATGGAGTATCATCATCATAATCATCATCATGATGATTAATTTTTTTTTTTAATTCATATTATTAATTGAAAAATCATCATCTTTTTAGATATTTTAAACTAATATTAAGATTAGATGGTTTTAAAAAGTAAAATAAATTTAAAGAACAATTCAATAGGTCAAATTTTTACACCAGAATATATTGCTGAATTCATGGTAAAAAACATTGTTAAACTAATAAAAAATAATAATTTTTTTAAAAATAAACAGCAGATTTTATCTGATTTAAGAATTCTAGAACCCTCTGCTGGTAGAGGAGTATTTTTAAAGTTCTTAATTGAAAATAAATTCTCTGACATAACTGCTTATGAAACAGATATTAATTTGAAGCATAGATTAACTAAATATTTTCCAACAGTAAAATTTAAATTTGAAAATTTTCTTGGCTCTGACTTAAATGATTCATATGATATGATAATAGGCAATCCACCATACTTAGGACAAAATTATAACTCTGAAATTTTTCAAAATTATGTAAAAAAGTACCCTATATGTGCTAAATACTTTGTTGGTAATATGGATTTATTTTATTTTTTTATCCATTTAGGGATTTTAAAGCTGAATCCAGGGGGCCTCCTTTCCTTTATTACAACAAACTATTGGATTACAAAATCTAGCAAAACCGGAATAAAATTGCTAAAACCGCATATTCTAGAGAATTGTTATATTATTCAGTATATTGACTTAAGGAAATTAAGGATATTTAAAGATGCTACCGGTCAGCATAATTGTATTTTTATTCTAAGGAGAAAAACAGAAGAGGAGAAGCAACAATCCATAAATAAGCCAATTCAAGTAATTCAGATTATTAAGCATGGAAATTCAAGCTATATTGATGAAAAGTTCAATATTAAGATCTTTAAACAGGTATTATTAGGAAATAAAAATAGAAACATAAGAAAATATAGATCTGCTATAACTAATAATGATTTGAAACCAGATAGAAGTTGGAATTTACTATATCCGGAAGAAATGAAGGAGATTGTTAATAATATTGAAAAAAAATGTACTATTAACGGTAAAATCTCTTATCTCAAGGATAAATTTATTGTACGTAATGGATTGATTTTCATTAAAGATGATATATTTATTCTAAATGAAGGAAAAAACCTTAAAATAGAAGAAGAAAATGTATACATAAAAATTAAAAAGAAGTTTATAAAAATTACAGAGAATGAAAAAAAAAGACATAAAAAAATTTATAAAAGTAAAACAATAAAACCCTACGGTTATAGGGAAGGTGAACATGTCGGATTTGCGATATATTTTAATAAAAATGAATTCAATAATACAAATATAGAAGAAAGAAATCAATTTTACGAAGAAAATTATCCAAATCTAATTCAATATCTAAAACAATATAAAACAGAATTAAGAAATATTTTAGTTAATGCAAAAGAGAATCCAAATGATTATTTTTTTCCAAGAAGAGGTACGTTTATCAGAAGCAATAAAAATAATTCCAATGAAAACTTAATTGATCTTGAACCTTTTTACGAAAACGGTAACAAAATTTTTTTTAAATATATTTCTAATCATAATGTTTTCGGATATTCAAATTCTTCTTATTTTGCTACATCTGATACATATTTCTTGTGGCCAAGATTTAGCCAAAAATCTATTGATTACACATTTATATTAGCATATTTGAATTCTAAATTAGTCAATTTTTTATTTAAAGCAAAAAACCTTCGATTAAAGAGAAGTAAGACAAAATTGGAAGATGACTTGCCCATTCCCGTTATAAAAAACTTTATATCAGAAACAGATCATAAAAAAGTGATTTTAATCAAAAAATTAACAAAACAATTAATTCAATTCGGCGGGAATAGAAAAGAAATTCAGAAAAAAATTGATAAATTGATTTTCGATTTATTTAAGATAGAAGAAAAGGAGATTAATCTCTTCTCTAACTTCTTTTAATTATTTGAGCAAATCCAAAGCTTTTTTAACAGCTAAAGGAGCTGTAAGGGCCCATCCATCAGCACCTTGTTGATAAGCTATCTCTTCTGATACAGGTCCCCCTCCGGCCATAATCTTCACTCCCCTTGCTTGCAACTTCTTTTCTTTAGCTAAATTAACGATTTTTCCGATTTCGGGAAACATTGAGCTTAACATAGACGAAATTAAGATAAGATTTGCATTGTTTTTCTCTGCCGCTTCAACAAATTTCTCAGCGGGAACATCAAATCCTAGATCAATAATTTCGAAACCTTCAGCTTCAAATAGGTATTTTATCATATTTTTGCCAAGATCGTGAATATCTCCTTTAACTACGCCAAGAACAGCTATCCCTTTACTATTTGCCTTGGCTTTTTCTGGATCTATTTTAGATTTTAAAATATTAGCACCCGCATAAAAAACATCTGAGGCTATGATCATATCTGTTATAAAGACGGTGTCCTCATATTGATCCGCGATTTCTTTTAAGCCCAAGTATAGCCCTTCCTTAATTGCTTTTAATGGATCAATTCCTGCCCCTATTGCTGTCTTGGCAGCTTCTTTAGCGGCCTTTTCATCAAAATTTAAAACACTTTCCTTAAGTTTGTTTAAAATTTCTTCATCTGACATGGCTATTATCCTCCTTGGTCTATTTCATAGTTAGCTCCCTTACCAGTTTGAAAATCTTTACCATATGTCCTAGCAGCCTTCACAATAGCCATCGCATTGTATAAAGGTGCATAGGGAGGATATTCACAAGATGCTCCAAGAATATAACCAGCGGGTGACTTCCCAAAAACCTTAAGTTGTCTTTTACATTCTGCAATAACTTCATAAGGATGCCCCCATGCAAGTAAAGAAACGCTTAAAAATCCTAAGAAAATCAACTTCTTACCATATTTTTCAACCATTTCTTGTTCAGTTTTTACACCATCGGGTAAGAATGCATTTTGTATGAGAACTGGTCGAAGATGTTCAATTAAGAGATCGAAATAAGGACCCCGACCACAAGTATGAACCATATAAAAAGCTCGTTTTTTTCTAACAAAATTGGCAATTTTCTTTTGATAGGGCATATCTAATTCTAACCACATTTCCTTACTCATGAGTTCTCTCTCAGCTAAAACGACAGGAACCATTATTGTTCGAGCTCCTGCCTCAATCTGTTTTTCAATATATTCTATTTGAATATCGGTAACAATATCTTGTGCTTCATGAAGCTTGTCTTTATGATAAGTGAAATCTCGAACGAGCTCATTAACATTACGAAGACGGCTTATTAATCCTAATGGTCCTATTGTCATTCCCCCTATCATTAAATCAGGTAATTCCTCTTTTATAGTTTTAACTACTTTTATTTGATTTTTCATCCTATCAGCACGGGACCAGTCAAATAATTTATCTATATTTTTATAATCATCTGGAGATTTAAGAACTGGATTATAAGGGTCTGGATAAGCAGCGTTGTCTGGTGGATATATGATTTTTGCCCCAAAACCTTGAGCCTCTACGCAAAGATCTGGCATTGCTGTAATACCATCATAACCAAATAGCTGTTGAGCTTCTATTTGGCATCTTAAGAATAAATCTGGTTTTGTAGCATATTCTCCATAGTTTAACCTTCTAATTTGAGCTGCTGCTGCTGATACAAATGGAAAGCACGGTACTCTATCAAGTTTCTTTCTTAATAAAAGACCGGTTATCCTTTCCATTGGAGTCATATATTCTTCGCATTCTTTTGGCATTTTTTCTGCTTTTGACATACTATTCACTTCTTACTAAAATCAGTATAAAATTTAATGTGAATTATTGAAAATCTTTAAATAAGATAATGGAATGCTCTCTTATTAAAGATTTCACCTATTTATAGCACATTATTTATGTATGGTGGAAAAAAAATATAGATGATTGAATAAATTTTGAAAATTATAGAAAAAGAAATCAAAAGAATAATATACAAAATTTTCTTTTTTAATTTATTCACGTCTTAATTAAAAAGGTGGTTAATACAATTGAGTGAGTTCCCTAAGTTTGATGATGTAGGTAGTTTTCCGCTACCTGATAATATTACTAATGAAAGCTTCGATAGGTTTTATTGGATAGCCTATAAAGCTCTTGCGAATAAAGAGAACATTTTTACCAATAAGGGAATTCAAATACATTTAATTGAACCAATACTTAATTCATTCAAATTAAAATTAAAAGCTGGAGTTGAAGTTATAAACTACCCTCAACATATAGATATGTATACACAATTCTTACACCCTATAGCAGACTATGAAATTGAACCCAATTTAATCGATCCGAGTAAAGCATATATCCCTGAAGTTTTTATAATAGAAAATTTCGCCAAAAAATATTATGAAGAAACAGGTGAATGCTTACAAATTAAAGTTTGTGTTACTGGACCCATAGATTTATACATTAAGCGATTCAATTTTTCTCTCTATCCAGATATGGTACTGAATTTTGCGAAATCAGTTAATTCCATTTTGAAAAACTCAGTTATGTATACTAAATATATAAATACTGCAATTATTTCAGTTGATGAACCTTCATTTGGTTATATTGATATAGTGAACATCACAGAAGAAGATTTAATTAAAATATATGATAAATCTTTGGAAGGTATCAAGAATAATAATAACACTACTCAAATGCATATTCACACTCTTAATAGGGCTGATATTCCCCTTAAAACTAAATTCTTTGATGTCATAACTTGTGAATATGCTGCTAATAAATCTAATAAAATTTCAGAAAAACTCTTAGAGCAATATGATAAATTTATTAGAGTTGGCATCACCAGAACTAATATTGACTCTATTATCGCAGAAGCGATAGATAATGGTGCTAAATGGAATGAATTAAACACACTCAATGGTATGATAAGTTTAATTGATTCAAAAGAGATGATTAAAAAAAATCTATTAGATGCGATACAGCTGTATAGGGATCGATTAAAATATATTGGACCAGATTGCGGATTGGGAGGCTGGCGTATTCCTGAAGTAGCATTCGAATTATTACACCGAACTAAAGAAGTTATTGAAGAAGTTAAAAAAGATAAAAATTAAAATTTCCATGAAATATAAATTTTGAATAGAACTAATTTTTAATATTGGATTTATAAAATTGATTTTTAAAGCGGGATCTCTTATTTTTTAAAATCGATAGATATTTATATTTTAAGTGACATCTATTAATTGTCAAGCAAGAATTTACAAAAATCTTGTATGGTGAGTTTATGTCTGATGATTATGATGATATTGATGATTTTTTTGAAAGGATAAAGGAAAATTTTGGTTTAAATTGGGATAAATTCGATGTGGATTTCCTTTTTCTACCTGGATCAAGTTTAGATCAAACAAAAAGTCCTAAAAACAAGAAGGGAAAAGGCTTTAAGGTTACTTACCATTTTGAACCAGGTATGGACAAACCTGAAATAAGAATTGAAGGAGATTTTGATCAAAGCAAACTTCAGGATTATTTAAAAAGATTAAATTTATCTAAATATTCTAATTTTCAACAATTACCTAAAACAACTAAAGTTAAAGAAATAAATGCTATAGAACTCCAAATAGAACCAACCAAAAATTATGACAAAATTAAAATCATAGAACCTTATTCAGAATTAAATGAATACGAGGACTTTATAGAAATCATTTTAGAAGTACCTGGAGTTGAGAAAGGTCATTTTTTGCTGAGTCTAACAGAAGATGGAAGGAACTTAAAAATTAGTGCCGAAAGCCAGATACGCAAATTTGTAAAAATGATCAAATTACCATTTAAATGTACCATGGATGATTATAGTTTAGATATCAATAATGGTATTGCAATTTTAAAACTAAATAAAATAAAAGTTAGTAAAATCTAAATAATCAATTTAATAAATAAAAAAAGTAAATTTAATATGTTAATAGAGGTTTTGAATAATGAGTAGTAGTTTAACGGGAGAGAATAAAAGAAACTTTGTGGAAGTAAGAGTAAAAGACGCATTAAAGGAGGATGTAGGCAAAGGATTTATTAGAATAGATGCAGATATAGTAAAAGAAATGGACATTCATCCCGGAGATGTAATAGAAATTATCCATCCATCTTCAAATAAACGTACAGCTGCTTTATTTTGGAGTGATTATAAAGAAGATAAAGGTACAAAAATAATAAGGATTGATTCTTCAATTCGAAGAAATATTAACGCTTCCATTGATGATATTGTAAGAATTTCTAAAATCGAAGCTAGTATAGCAGAAAGGGTTACTTTTGCAGGCTTAGAAGAAGCCATCATTTTACGGAATGCTCAACAATTGGCAAATATATTAGAAAATAGGGTCATTACTAAAGGAGATATCCTTAGTTTTTATGCTATGGGTAGTAGAGTGAATTTAGTAGTTATTGATTTTACACCAAAATCAGATGCAGTAAGAATTGATGATCAAACAAAAATTCTTTTATCACCCAAAAGCCATAAGGAACTTGAAGAATTAGAGAGAACCAGGGTAACTTATGAGGATATTGGAGGCTTAGAGGAAGAAATTCAAAGAATTCGAGAAATGATTGAACTCCCAATAAGACATCCTGAGTTATTTAAAAGAATAGGAATCGAACCTCCTAAAGGAGTGTTGTTGCATGGACCTCCTGGTACGGGAAAAACATTATTAGCGAGAGCAGTTGCTTATGAAACTGACGCTCATTTTATAACTATTAGTGGACCTGAAATAATGAGCAAATTTTATGGTCAAAGTGAGGAAAATCTAAGAAAAAAGTTTGAAGAAGCTAAAGAAATGGCTCCTTCTATAATATTTATTGACGAGTTAGATTCTATTGCTCCAAAAAGGGGTGAAGTCACTGGAGAGGTAGAAAGAAGAGTTGTAGCCCAATTGTTATCATTGCTAGATGGATTGGAAAGAAGAGGAGAAATAATTGTGATTGGAGCAACTAATAGAGTTAATGATATTGATCCTGCATTGAGGAGACCGGGAAGATTTGATCGAGAAATTGTTATTGGTGTCCCAGATACTGATGGTAGGTATGAAATATTGTTGATACATACACGTGGAATGCCTTTAAATAGAGATGTCGATTTAAAATTAATAGCAGAGAGAACTCATGGATTTGTAGGAGCAGATGTAGAAGCCTTATGTAAAGAAGCAGCAATGTTAGCTATTAGAGAAATTTTGCCCAAATTTGATTTTGACAAACCTATTCCTATGGAAATATTAGAACAACTTCAAATAAGAATGGAAAACTTTCTCTATGCTTTAAATAGTATTGAACCATCTGCTCTGAGAGAAGTTTTAATACAACAACCTAAAGAAACCTGGGATGATGTTGGAGGGTTAGAAGATGCTAAACAACAATTAAGAGAAGTAATAGAGTGGCCCTTGAAATATCCAGAATTATATAAACATCTAAATTCAAAACCTCCGAATGGAATATTATTGTTTGGGCCACCTGGTACCGGTAAAACATTATTAGCAAAAGCTTTAGCTCATGAAAGTGAAGTAAATTTTATATCTGTAAAAGGGCCTGAATTCTTATCAAAATGGGTAGGAGAAAGTGAAAAAGCAGTTAGAGAAACCTTTAGAAAAGCTAGATCAGCAGCACCCTGTATCATCTTTTTTGATGAAGTTGATGCAATTGCTGGATTGAGGGGGAGATTTGCAAGTTCCGAGGTAACAGAACAAGTTGTATCGCAATTATTAACTGAAATGGATGGAATGGAAGATCTAAAAGATGTTATTTTACTGGCGGCAACTAATCGTCCTGAACTTCTAGATCCTGCATTATTACGTTCAGGTAGATTTGGGAGACATATTGAAATTCCAATGCCAGATTTAGAAGCTCGTAAGGAAATATTCAAAATACATTTAAAAAACAAACCTCTAGCGGATGATGTTAATATGGATAAACTAGCAGGAGAATTGGAAGGATATACAGGAGCTGACATTCAAGCTATATGTGAAGAGACAACTTTATTAACAATAAGGAACGCTGTGCCCTCAATTACTGAGAAAAAGCAAAAGATTCAAGAATATAACATTCAATTAGAACAATTAAAAAGCGAGCAATCAACAAGTAGCATAGTAAGTTTGGACAATGAAATTAAAGATTTGGAACACAAAATTGGAGAACTTCAATCTCAGTTAGTTAATAATATTGCCCTTTCAAAAGATGATTTTGATCAAGCAATAGCAAAAATCGTTAAAGGTGCAGATAGAGCGAAAAGAGCACATGAAAGTTATGCGAAAGAGGCTGAGGATTTGTATAGATAATTTTTTGTATTTATAATTTTAAAAGGTGAGATAAAGATAGAAATTGAAGAAGAGGAGGATAAGTATCAAATTATAAGTTTAGATTCCTTATTAGAAATATTAGGTAATCCTACAAGAAGAGCAATATTAACGAAACTATCTAAGGTTCCACATTCTGCCCCTGAATTAGCTAGTTCATTAGGGATCTCAAGACAAGCAGTTCACAGTCAATTAACTCTCCTTCAAAGTAATAACATCATTGAAGCTATTGAATCAGCTGAAACTAGGGGAGATAAATATAGAATAAAAAGTAATATTTCAGTTAATATTGATATAACACCTGATTATTATAATATCAAATATAATACTAGTACACCTGATAGTGAATCAGAGACTGTTGAGTTTAAGGATATGAGTTGTTCAATTAATTATTCCAAAATTAAAACCCCGAATGATAAGCTTAGATATTTAGGAGATGAGATAAGTAAAGTAGAAAGAAGTATAATAGATTTAGAAAAGAAAAGAAAAGGATTTCTTACTCAGAAAGAATGTTTAATATTAGAAATAAAAAATCTGATGCATGGTCAATTTAAAGAGAAATTAGAGACCCTGTTAAGAAGTAAATATGAAGATATTAAAGATAAAAATTTAAGAGCTAGTTTAAATCTAACTGAAGAAATTTTAACTACCATGTTCTTTAAACCAGAGCGATATTTTAAAGGATTTCGTATCGATGAGTTGATGGATGATTTGTTTTTCTCAGATATGGATAAATATGAACGTAATAGAAGATTTGGTTCTCTTTACAGACCATTATTAGAAGATTTATCACGACTGATGGGTTTTTTACGTGAAGATGAGGATGATTGGTTTTTTGATTTTTAATTAAAAGTTGGGAGAAAGTTATGAACCTACAAGATTTAAAGCTCGAAATGCCTGAGATTTTCGAAAAGGTTAAAAAAGATGTTAAAGCCGTTTTAGGACTTCATAGGGCTGGTTTAAGTCTTGGTTTAGCAGAAATGGGGATGGAAGGCGGATTTTTTATAGGAGGAATGCATTTCTATCCTGGTCATGATATAGTTATGAATAAATCTCCCCTCAAAAAAATCTTAGAATCACAACCTTATGAAATTGTATGGGCTTATACTTATCACATTCTTTTACATGAATACATTCATTCCTTAGAAATAATTGATGAATACCTATGTAGAGAAATAACACTTAAAGTGACTGAAGAAATATTCAATGATAAAAACCATCCTGCCTTAATTATTGCTAAAAATGGAATAGGAACTTTTATACCTAACCTAACTCTCGTTTATCTCCCTCCAAACCGAAAACCAGATGGCATTCCGATTGAATATGTTTATGGGTTTGATAAAGAAAGCCAAACTTATTTTTCTTAAACTTTTTTTTTTACAAAATTAAGAAGTTAAAATTATTTAATAGGCATAATTTAGATTTATTGGATTATTAATCAACTG
>JBHLPZ010000061.1:6562-14933 GCA_048885325.1 Candidatus Odinarchaeota archaeon | reverse complement strand
TATAAACATTAATTTTTCTATAATAATAATGAATGATTTTTTCTCAATATATGTTTATACACCTTGGGATAAACTTCCAAATACTAATTAAATTCCCGTTAAATTAATTTCTTTAAAAAGTATTTTCAAAACCTACCCTATAATTGAACCAAGTTTTTTTGATGATCTTAGCTCTAATTTATCAAAACATAATCATTATTCTTGGTACGAAAGTATTAAGAGAATAATTGGACCCAATAAGGAAGATTATGATATTAAAGATTGGAACTTCATTTGGGCGATAGATAATGAAAGCAGAATGTATCAATTCTTATTTCAAAAAATTACATCTGATAAAGATTCTCAGCGAATTTTAGTTGCTCTAGCTCCTCCTGAATTAGGAAAATTATTTGTTCAATATAAACGTGATGCGATTTTACGTACCCTCTCATTGATTAACGATCCTTCAAAAACTAAATTTTTAATAGTATTAACGCCAAAAGGAAAATCTATTGTAGAAGAACAACAATTAATTAGACTTAATAAACAAAATTTAGATCAAATGAAACTCATAAATACATTAAAACAAATACCCAATATCAAAGGACAATGGTTTCCATCTTTTGAACCCAAATGCCCAATTTGCAATGAGATTTTAACAATAATTAAAGATTATAAAGTAGGATTTGGTAAAATAGTTTGTCCACATTGCGGTTACGAGAAAAGCAATTAAATTATCTTATTTTTAATAAAAAATAATTTTTATTCAATAAAATAATATATATAACTTATAATTAACATTTAAAAAACTTGGAATTAAAAAAGAATATGTTTGTTGCAGCTTTAGATTTAGGTACAACGGGTTGCCGAACTTTTATTTTTGATATAGCTGGTACAATTTTAGCTAGCGATTATCAAGAATGGGAGAGTTTTTTTCCATCTCCTTCATATGTAGAACAAGATGCTAATGTTTGGTGGGAATCACTAAAAAAAACGATTGAATTAGCCATTAAAAAGAGTGGAATTGATAAAAGCGAGATTGTAAGTCTTTCAGTTACAAATCAGAGAGAAACAATAGTACCTGTTGACAAAGGTGGAACACCTCTTCATAACGCTCTTGTATGGCAAGATAGAAGGACAATAGACCAGGTAGAGTTTATTAAAAGGAAAGTTGGAATTGAAAAAGTGTATAAAACAACTGGATTAACAATAGATCCTTATTTTTCAGCAACAAAAATTCTATGGTTCAAAGATAATAAGCCCGATCTGTATCAAAAAACTCACAAATTCTTATTAGTATCAGATTTTATCATTTTCAAATTGACGGGTAAATTTTGTACTGATCACTCAAATGCTTCACGAACAATGTTATTTGATATTAATAAATTAAAATATTCCGAAGATATAGCTTCCGAATTAGAAATTGACTTAGATAAAATGCCTGATGCCATTGAGAGTGGAGTTGATATAGGCGAAATCACAACTGAAGAGACATTATTTGATAAAAAAACCTTAGTTATAACTGGAGCAGGAGATCAACAATCTGCGGCACTTGGAGTCGGTGTAATCTCACCTGGCAGAATTAAATTAACAACTGGCACTGGAAGTTTCCTGCTTGCTTATTTAGAGAAGCCGAACTATGACCCCAAAAAGAGGGTTTTATGTAGTTGTCATGCAATTCCTAAAACGTGGGTTCAGGAGGCTAGTATCTTTACAACTGGAGCATTTCTTAGATGGTTTAGAGATCAAATTGCTCAAGAAGAGTGTAAGATTGCTGAAGAACAAAATCAAGATCCATACGTTATTATTACTGAAGAAGCAGAAAAATCCCCTCTCGGTGCAAATGGTTTAATAGCAATTCCTCATTTAGTGGGTGCAGGAGCTCCTCACTGGGATCCCTTTGCAAGAGGGATAATATTTGGACTTGCCTTAGGTCATAAAAAAAGAGATATTTCTCGAGCTATTCTTGAAGGCGTAGCATATGAAGTAAAAAAGAATGTTGAAGTTTTTAAAGAATTGAAGATAGTTCCAAAAGAATTAAGATTAACAGGAGGAGGTTCTCGTTCTGATCTTTGGAATCAGATATATGCTGATGTTTTAGGAATTACTTGTATAAGAAATGTTATAGAAGAAGCTACCTCTTTAGGAGCAGCTATTTTAGCGGCTTCAGGAGCAGGATTATTTCCAGACATTGCAAAAGCAGCTGAAAATATCTGTAAAGTAGCAAAAAAATGGATTCCTGATACTCAACATCGTGAATTCTATGATAAAATATACAATTTTTCATATAATCTCTATGATCATTTAAAATCTGAAAATATTTATCAAAAGTTAAATAAAATATTCCAAAAGAAAGATAATATGTAATTCTACTGGTTCTATATCTTTTTTTTCTAAATAATCTCATAATAATCAATTTTATATATATTAATTTTTTTTCTTCTTTTAATTAAATAAAAAATGTGGAAAAAAATGGATCAATCTAGTCAAAATCAAGATTATAGTCAAAGTGAAATGACTATTGGGAAAATATTTTATGTAATAATCGTATTTGCATGCTTAGTAGTTATAGGTGGGATTGTTTGGACGATTGCTGATTTTATTAATCCTCATGGAAAGTTAGAGGCTTTTTTAGCACTTAGTTTAGGATATCAAATCGCTACTGTTGCAGGTTTTTTAGCAGGGTTATTCTTTTTATTAGTTTTCTTCTTTGGCTTATTTAAAAAGGGAAGTAAATGGATTTTAAAAGGTTTTTTTAAAGTCAGAGAACTTGATGAAAAATTTAAGAATCGCACAACTGTAAAAGTAGCAGCTGGAGGGTTATTAATAAGCATTATTGCTATAATAGTTGGAATAGTTTGGGCTTTAATTCAAGAAGTGTTAATTGGTTCTGAGGGTGGATTTGCTGGGCTATTGAGTCAATTCTCATCAGGAAACTGGGTTTTATTTGCTGGAATTGCTTTACTTATTGCTGGATTTATCGCGCTTTTTATGATCTATTTCTGGAAAAATGGTTATCGTTTAATTTTAAAAATAATGGGATCCTTAGAGAAGGAGGACTAGATTAAAACTCTAATATTTCTTAATCTCAACTCTTTTTTCTTTAATTTAAATCAGAAAATTTAGGCTCTTATTTTATTTTAATTGATTTTATTTCTTATGATAATCAATGCCCGTTAGAGTTGGTATAGTTTTCAATTTTCTTCAATTGCCAGACGTTAGAAAATACCCCTTTGTTATTAATAAAAGAAGTGATGGAGTTTTCGTAAAGAAAGGGCTTTTCGTATATACAGAGTCAGTTGAAGGTTATTTAATTGGAATCGTAGAAAAAATTGTTTTATTAAATGAATATTTTTCAGATGCCCTTACAATTAAAGCATATAATAGTGAGACTAATCCGAATGTTTTAAAGGGACTGTTTCCAACCGACGATTTTGAGTATGCAATTGCTATTGTGAAAAATTTAGGTATTATCGAATTTAACGATGAAAAAACAAGAACTATAGCAAAAATTAACCGCATGACTTATCCAGCTAGTCCAGGTAGAGAAATTTATTTAGTTGAAGAAGAAATCCTCAAAAATTTTATTGGACTGGACTCAAAGTTTGGATTAAATTTAGGTAAAATAAAAGGCTCCAAAATTAAAGCAAGAATTAGTATGGATCGTTTGTTTAATAAACACTTTGCTATTCTTTCAATATCTGGAGGAGGGAAAAGTTATCTCACATCAGTGATAATAGAAGAATTATTAATGAGAGATAAAAATTTTGGAACTCCTGCAATTATCTTAATTGATGTTCATGGTGAATATTCCTATTTAAAATCAATATCAAAATTTATAGAAAAAGTTAAATTATTCGATACCTCTTTTTTTCAAATTTCAGTTCCCAACTTGAATGCATATACTTTTAGAAAATATCAAGAAAAAATTTCACACGTTCAAGTACGGGAACTTTCCAATTATATAAGGCTATTAAAGAAGAGTAAAAAGACATATTCTCTAAAAGATATTATAGAATTAATAGAAAAAGAACAAGATGGGAATAAAAGTACTAAACAAGCATTAATTGGTTGGTTAAGTGAAATAGAGCGATTAACCCTTTTTGGTCCTCAAGAAAATCCTAATATCAAATCAATTATAAGCCCAGCAGAATTAACTATTTTTAATCTACAAAAAGAAGTTTCTATTAGGAAAAAACAGATTATAGTTGATTATATTTGCAATCGTTTATTTTTCCTTCGAAGAATGGAACAAATCCCTCCTTTTTTGCTAATAATCGAAGAGGCACATCAATTTTGTCCTGAAGCAGCAGCTTCAAAAGCTTTAACAAAACACATCATCGAAACGATTGCTAGAGAAGGTAGAAAATTCATGGCTTGTTTATGTTTAATTAGTCAAAGGCCAAAAAGATTAAGCACAACAGCCCTTTCTCAATCAAACTCAAAATTGATTCTAAACATAAAAAACCCCTATGACTTAAAACACTTAATGGATAGTTCAGAAGTAATAACAAAAGAATATGCTAATATGATTTCAAGTTTGGGCGTGGGAGAAATGCTTTTAATGGGAAATGTTGTAAATTATCCGGTCTTTATTGACGTTAGAGAACGAAAATTTAAATCAAATTCAGAAGAAAATACATTATCGCAGACTTGTTTGAATTGGAAAGCAATAGATTAAATTAAATCTTCTATGAGTTCATCTCTTACTTCTTGATTACGTTTGTTAAATACTATCATCTTCTTATTTTTTGATACACGAAATACATTTATTATAGCCATACTCTCCAACTTCATTAGAATCTCTTCTAGCAATAACGCATTTATGAATGGAAATTCTTTTTTTAATAGCTCTTCCATTCTCTTATTCAAAATTTCTCCTTTATTTTTTATTAAAATATCCAAAATAGAATTTACTATAGGTTTTTGATTCCAACGATGGGATTCGATATTTAATCACCTTATTTTAAAATTAAGAATTTAATAATTAAGTCACTAAATAATATTTAATAATTTAAATTTATGAAACTAGACAAATAATCGATCTTCTTTTGATTGTTCAATAATTCTGTTCTTTAATCGTTCACCAAATTTTTCATACCAAGACATAATATCTGGGGTTATACTTGGAAAAACTAATTCCCTTGCTTTTTCAAAATGCTCATGAGCTACCTTTTTAGCTCTTATATTCTCTCTCAATGCAATCATGGCGGCTTCACGACATAATGTTTCAATATCTGCTCCAGAGAATCCTTTAAGTTGTTTACTAATTTCCTTTAAATCAAAGTCATTCACGACAGGCATATTTTCTGTGAAAATCTTTAATATTTCAATTCTTCCATCTTCTTCAGGAGCAGGCACAAGAAGAATGCGATCAATTCTTCCAGGTCTAATTAAAGCTGGATCTAAAATGTCGGGACGATTTGTCGCAGCAATCACAACTATATCTTTATTCACTTCTAATCCATCTAATTCTGTTAGAAATTGAGATAAAACTTTTTCAGACACTCCTGAATCAGATGTATATCTACCTCTAGAAGGCGCGATAGAATCAAATTCATCAAAGAATATTATACAAGGTGCTGACATTCGAGCTTTTCTAAAAACCTCTCGAATTGCCTTTTCACTTTCTCCAACATATTTAGATAATAATTCGGGTCCTTTTATCGATATAAAATTTGCTTTACTTTCATTAGCAACTGCTCTCGCCAATAAAGTTTTACCACATCCAGGTGGACCATATAACAGGATGCCTTTTGGAGGAGTTATGCCCATCCGTGAAAATATATTAGGATGAGATAATGGCCAATCCACAGCTTCAATTAATTTTTGTTTTAACTCATCAAGTCCACCTATTTGTTCCCAAGAAACATTAGGTACTTCAACAAAGACTTCTCGTATTCCTGAAGGCATAACTTCTTTTAATGCTTCATCAAAATCTTCTTTATTCACAACAATCTTCTCTAAAAGTTCAGGATCTATTATTTCGGAATCTAAATCTATCTCTGGTAGATATCTCCTTAAAGCAGACATAGCTGCTTCACGACAGACAGCGGAAATATCAGCACCGACAAACCCATGAGTAATGTTAGAATATTCTTTTAATGAAACCTTTTTATCTAAAGGCATATTACGTGTGTGAATCTGAAAAACTTCTCGGCGCCCCTTCTCATTAGGAACTTTTATTTCTATCTCACGGTCAAATCTCCCAGGACGCCTTAAAGCTGAATCTAAGCTATTTGGTCTGTTCGTTGCTCCAATTACAATAACTCTTCCTCTGCTATGTAAACCATCCATTAAGGCAAGCAATTGGGCTACAACTCTTCTTTCTACTTCTCCAGTAACAGTTTCTCTCTTTGGGGCGATTGCATCAATTTCATCAATAAATATAATGGATGGATTCTTTTCTTCAGCTTCTTCAAATATTTTTCTCAATTTTTTTTCAGATTCCCCATAGAATTTACTCATTATTTCTGGACCATTTATTGATATAAAATGAGCTTCGCTTTCATTTGCAACCGCTTTTGCTAATAAAGTCTTACCACACCCAGGAGGACCTCTTAATAATACACCCTTTGGAGGGTCTATACCTAGACGTTTAAATAATGAAGGATGTCTTAATGGTAATTCAACCATTTCCCTGACTCTTTGTATTTCTTTATCCAGACCTCCTACCTCTTCATAAGTGACATATTCAGCACCTTTTTCCTCCTCTTCAGTTATGTGTTCACTAATATGAAGCTGAGTTTCTGGTTTAATTTTACATATTCCATTAGGTTTCATGCTTATTACTTTAAATGTAATCTCTCTGCTTATTCCTATAGAAATGTAAATATAATCATCTAAAGTTACAGGATAATTGTTTAATTTTCTTTTAACAAATGTTTCAAAACGAGGATTTGCTCTTATTTTTACGCTTGATGGTGCCAATACGATACTTTGAGCCGCTAAAGCCTTTACTTTTCGAATCTCTATATTATCATCAATAGAGGTGCCTGTATTTTTTCTCAATCTAGAATCTATTCTAATTATTCCTAATCCATTGTCTTGAGGATAACTTGGCCATGCGATGCCAGCACTTTCTTTTTTTCCAAAAAGCGCAACATCATCCCCTGTCTGAATATTTAGCTGTTCCATGGTTGTAGGGTCTATTCGAATGATATTGCGCCCAATATCTCTCTTTTTAGCTTTTTGAACTCGTAATGTGATTCTTTTTTGTTCATTTGAATCTTTTCGATTATTAGAATTATCTTTTGTATCCATATCTGATCGATCTTAACAAATAGTTTGATTTAATTATATAAAATAATAATTTTGTAAAAATTTTTTGTTTTCGAAAAAATTTGTTATTTATGAATTTTTTAAAAAACCATCTAAAGTAACTTGTCTTTTTGAAAGTTCTTGTTTTCGCAAACGTTCAAGAGCATTATTTACTCTTTGAGTTGAGAAACTATGTTGCTCAATTAATAATTCTTGAATCTGTTCGTAATCTATTTTTTTCCATACTAACTTTGGATACTCTTTTTTTATATCTGGATTTAGAAATATATCTTTTATTTGATCGATTATTTCTGTTTCTATGTTGATTTCTTTTCCCCTTACCTTTACATTACTCTTTAAGAGATTTTCTAAGGATCCATATTCTTTAATTAGATCCAAGGCAGTGCGCTGACCAATTCCTTTAATTCCGGGAAAAAAATCAGTTCCTATTAAAATACCCATTTCTACTAATTGTTCTCTTGTGATTTTTAAATTTTCTAAGAATTTTTCTAATGAAATATATTCGATATCTAAAATTTTTGAGGTATCTCTAACCTTTACAGTTCTACTCACCGCAAAATTTCTTATTAAACGTTCTCCTCCAAACAATAATGTATCATAATCTTGCGAAGCACATGCCCATGCATCTCCTAGTTGTACTAAATATGCTGATTGAGCTTCTCCCTCAGAAGTTGCATCTATAATAGGAATTCCGAAATAGCTTATAAGTTTTTTACTTTCTTCAATCATACTTTCATCTAATTTTGAAGTTAATTGAGCATACCTCTTTGCTTCTCTAAAATCCTCGTCTTCTCTAGCTTTAATCATTTTTTCCCTATATTCTTCTTTAATTTTTCTTCTTTCTTCTATTGTATCTAGCTTTAATTCTGAAGGGGTTCCATCAAAAACGAAAATAGGTCTTATACTATGCTCCAAAAAATTAATAGTTCTATAAAACAATCCAGAAAGATGAGATGTTATATTGCCCTCGTCATCCATCAATAATGTACCATCCCTTTGACGAATTATCGCTAAAAACTGATAGATTGTGTTGAATGCATCAATAGCTATGCGTTTATTAAAAAGGTTTTCAAATGTGATTGTTCTTTTAACTTCATTTACTAACTCGTTT
>JBHLPZ010000061.1:0-6552 GCA_048885325.1 Candidatus Odinarchaeota archaeon | reverse complement strand
GGAGGTACTTTCCAACACGTAAGCCTCCTTTATTATTCCGCACGATTTGAGGTTGTCGTTTATCTTAATACCCATTTTTCATCTTTTTTACTACATTTATCATGTAATATTATTAATTTTTCATATTTATTTTACACTAAATATTGAGAATTTTTCTTGGTCGGCGCTTTAATTTTGTACCACAAACTTTACATTCTTTATATAAATTTTCAGGCTGATAAATCTTTTTACAATGAGGACAATAAACTTCGAATATAATTTGCTTTTGAATTCCTTTTTTAAATAAGGGAGAAAATTTTAAATTAAGTTCGGAACATAAGTTTTCCATTGAATAATCATTAGTATATAAAATCACATCATGGTTTTGAGAAGTTGAGAGTTCTAAAGTTAGGGCTATTAATTCTTTATCAGCTTCAGATAATACCTTAAAGTCTCCTGTTATTTTAGATTTTTCCTCAACTAATTGAAATGCTATAATACTCGGCTCTTTTATAATCAACTTCTTACTTTCAATAGCAACCTGAATTTTATTTAAAATATTCCTGTTTTTGTTGCGATATTTATCAACTTCAATTTCCTCAATGATTTTAGGTGTGGTATAAATAATTTCTTTAAAAATATTGAGATCTATACCTATAAAAAAGATATTAGAATCAATAACTAGAATTGAATTCTTCTTCGGGACTGTCATCAAGAGGAACCCTTAAAGTACCTATGACTTTTTTTCTCAAACGTTTAAAATAATTTTCACTTAAATTTTTTGAAAGGCGAATAAATTTTACATGAGAATTTGCCTTACGAATTTTAATAACTGTATTTGGTTGGATCTTTTTGAAAGTACGTTGGCCATCTATTATAACTTTTGCATTTAAGCGAGGCCTTAATAACTGTATCTCAACTTCACTCGTGATTGGCAAAACTATAGGTTTTAATCCAGATCTAGCAAAGCTATTTAGTGGAGTTATTTGCATAATTTCTAATGGAGATTTTACTATAGCACCTCCAGCACTAAGATTATATGCAGTAGATCCTACTGATGTAGATATTATGACTCCATCTAAATAGCTCCTATTTAAAAATACTCCATCGATTTTTACAGATACTTGCAGGACTTTTGAACTTTTTGATGAGACAATTAATATTTCATTCAAAGCATTACTAAGCTTGATTTCATCGGAGTTTTTTACAATGTATGGGGTTATTTTGGAACATTTTTCAATTATATACTCATTATTTAAAATTTTATTAAGATCCTTAAATACTGTTCTCTCATTTGATTCATCTAAAAAACCAATCGATCCTATATTTACTCCTAATATTGGGGGAGCATTACGCTGTGGTAAACTACTCGCTACTCTTAGAATCGTGCCATCTCCACCAGTAGATACAATGAATTTTGTATTTGCTTCCGTCATTTCATTTAAATCTATTCCGCTATGTGGAAAAATCTTAGGAGCAATTCTTGTCTCTAATTGAACAACTTCTCCTTTTTTAACAAGATACTCAAATATCCTCTTAGTTAATCTAATGGCTCTTTCTGAATCCATTCTACATGCTAAAGATACTGCCTTTTTCTCCATTAAACTCAGGTTTTTTATTATGATTTTTATAAGAAACTGTAATTCTTAAAAAAAAATAATAGATTAAAGAAAAATAAAATTTTTGATTTTTTCTTAACCAAAATAAATAAGGACTTTAACTAATAATTACTCTGTTTATTAAAGTTTTCCCAGCAATCTGCCAGTATTCAACTTGAGCTGATGATAATTTGGTGGGATCTTTTTGTAATACTTTTAATTTAGAAACTGATTCCTCATCCGAAGGCCAAAGAACATCAAGAGATTCATAAGATTCAAGATCCATAACGTTTATTAATGTATCTTCTATAAAGTTAATTTGAGCATTACCTTTAATTATCTCTGGAACCTCAACCATATGCCCTGAAGGAATGGTTAAAGACCTCTTATTATTATCAAACATTCCTACGCATACAACTCTAACTTTAGCATGACCGTGCTTTCCACTTTTGGATCTTTCCGTACTCTTGATTTGACATGGTTCTTCCTCAACCATGATGTATTGTCCAGCTTTTAACTTCTGTATTTCAGTCCTTCTTATACTCATTATTTCTTAACTCCTCATATATATAAATTTGATAAAACTCTTATGCGAATATTTTTAATTTTCACATTTCTATTTTATATATTATTATTTTTAGTAAAAAAAAAATATTTTTAAAAATATTAATAATTAGCATATAAAATAACAAATGATAAAACAATGGTACTTGAAAAATTAGGACGCTCCTTAGATCAAGCAATTAGAAAGATAAGGAGACTACCATTGGTTGATAAGAATGCAATTAATGCTTTAATCACAGATTTACAGAGAAGTTTGCTTAGCGCAGATGTAAAAGTTGAATTAGTATTCGAAATGACTGAAAATATTAGAAAAGAAGCTATGGACACCCATCTTACAAAAGCAAAACGGAAGGAATTTGTTATTACATTAGTACATAATGAATTAATAAAGACATTAGGCGGGAAACCTGCGCCAATTAGAATTAAACCTGGAAAAAGTAATGTAATTCTACTTGTTGGAATACAAGGATCTGGAAAAACCACTACAGTGGCAAAATTATCAAGGTTTTATAAAAACAAGGGTTATAAAGTAGCAGCGGTTACAACAGATATATATAGGCCTGGAGCATATGAACAACTTGTTCAATTGACAGATCAGATTGGGATTAAATGTTTTGGCAATCCAAATGAGAAGAATGCTATTAAAATTGCTGTTAGAGAAACAAAAAAAGCTATGAATGAAGGACATGATATTATTATTGTTGATACTGCTGGACGTCATAAGGAGGAAAAAGAATTAATGAAGGAAATGTCACAAATTGAACAATCCTTAAAACCAAATGAAGTAATTTTAGTAATTGATGGCACTTTAGGTCAACAAGCTTATTCCCAAGCAGAAGAGTTTGCTAAAACCACAAAAATAGGAAGTATAATAGTGACAAAATTAGATGGAACAGCTAAAGGTGGTGGTGCTCTATCTGCATGTTCAGCAACAAATCAACCTATAAGATTTATAGGAGTAGGCGAGAAAATAGACGATTTCGAAGAATTTGATTCAACATCGTTCATTGGAACTTTATTAGGCATCCCAGATTTAGAAAGTTTAGTCAAAAGGGTTCAAGAAGCAGAGGTTGAAATGGACCCAGAAATGGCTAAAAGGATGATGCGGGGAAAGTTTACTCTTGATGATTTATATTATCAACTTAAATCAATAAAAAAAGTAGGCAAGATGAAACAGATTTTAGCAATGGTCGGAGGAGGTAATATTCCCGACGCTTTAAAAGATGATGCTGAGAGAAACTTAGAAAGATGGGAAGTTCTTTTAAACTCAATGACAACGGAAGAAAAAGAAAACCCAAAGATAATTAGGAAAACAAGAAAACGGAGGATAGCAATAGGTAGCGGTACAGATTATTCTGTAATTAATCGAATGCTAGATCAATATAATCAAATGAAAAAATTTATGAAACGATTTTTACAGTTACAAAAAAAAGGAAAGGGTTTTCCTGGAATGGGTAAAATAGATCCTTCTTTCTTTAGTAAATTAGGGAAAGATTTTAAGTTCTAAAAATTAATATACAATTTGATAAATTTGGTTAATTTTTTATTATTAATTGAAGATATTCCTTATTACTCTAAGAAAAATATCGACTGTGGATTAACTCCTCTTGAGATTTATAGATTATGTTCGTCTATAAGAGAAGCTTTCTGTCTTTCTTATTCAATTAGAAAACAAAATAATTTGTTTTTTTTTTTTTACGAAACTATAAGTGTAATAAAATTTCAAGGAAATAAATTAAGATTCTTGGGTTCAGACGAAAGATCTCAAGCATTACTATTAAATAAAGCTATAAATAGATTTAATGAAATTAAAATTTATAATAAATGGATCAAATCTACTCCTGGAATTATTGTAAAAAAATTCGGAGATCTTCAAAAGAGTCTTCAATTTATCAAAAAGATAAGTCGGAATAAAATCATAATAGTAAATGAAAACCGTCTTTCATTAAATCATAAAGAATTTATAAATTTAAAGTCACTAAATGAATACCTTTATATTTTGCCAATTTTTCACAATGAATCAAAAGCATCTGATTTTATTAATTTTATGAAAAAGATAATTGATTTAAAATTTCTAATGCTTCCCAAAGTAAAAACTATTGAAGATAAAATTTTATTTATTAATTTTATAATAGATCAACAACTCTTAACTTGAAATGATTTTAACAAACGCTAAAATTTACACAAATGGGGAATTCCGAAAAGGTGTTCTATTATTTCAGGATGGAATTATTGATTTGATAATTTTTGAGCCATCTAAAAATAATTTAAACACGCTTAGAGATAAAAATGACGATGCCATTGAAATTGATTGTGGCCAAAGATTAGTTTTACCAGGTATTATTGATATTCATTCTCATTTAAGAGATATGGGGCAGAGCGAAAAAGAAACGTTTAGAACTGGAACAGAAGCAGCAGCTTTTTCAGGTATTACAACAGCTTTTAATATGCCTAATACAATTCCCCCTGCGACAACCTCAGATCGTATAAAAACTTGGATGAATAAAGCTAAGAATAATATTTATATCGATATAGGATTTATAGCAGGCGTACCTGAAGGAATCAACGAGGAGGAAATAAAAAAAATTATTGAATTAGGAGTTATTGGATTTAAAATCTACCCGTTAAAACCATTAACCAATAACGATTGGACTAATCAATCGAATATACAAAAATTAATTAAACTTTCTTCTAAACTTCAATTTCCTATTTTTATCCATCCTGATTGGCCTTATTCAAATACATATGAAGAGAAATTAAGCGATGTTAATATAGAAAAAGGAAATTTATTAAAAATTCATAATAAATTTCATCCAAATCAGAATGAAGCTAAATTTATTAGATTTATATTAGATAACTGTTATGAAGTAATTAAAGAATGTAAATTACCTCCAGAAAAATACCCAATTATTCATTTTTGTCATGTTAGTTGTAAGGAAAGCATTAGAGAATTGAACAATTTTTACATTTATTACAATAGCTATGCTTCTATCTTCACTTATGAAGTTACTCCCCATCATCTATTATTAAATTATAATATTAATTTAGAAAATCCAGCTTATGGTAAGGTTCTACCTCCTTTAAGACATAAATCACATTCCAAATTTTTATTTGATCAATTAAAAAGAGGAGATATAAAGTTTATTGGGACTGATCATGCACCACATACAATTGAAGAAAAATCTCTCCCATTTTTTGAAGCCCCCTCTGGATTTCCTGGATTTGAAACCTATTTACCTTTATTGCTAGATAGGATATTCCGGAATCGATTACAATTAAGAAATTTCGTTCAGGCAGCGATAGAAAATCCTGCTAAAAGATTTAATTTGAAACGGAAAGGTTTTATTAAAGAAAATTATTTTGCTGATTTAATCATTGTTGAAAAGACTAAAAAGTACCCTATTGATTCTCAGAAATTTCGAAGTAAAGCAAAATATTCTCCATTTGAAAACTCTGATCTCATTAACCGATTAACTTCAGCTAAGATTTGGAAAGTGTTTTTAAGAGGTAAAGAGATTAACATTAAAAATAGTCATCCAACAGGTAGAATAGTTAGAATGTAAACTATATATGAATATAGATATAATATTTATATAAAAATGAAATTTAAAATGAGATATGTCAAAAGATGAGATTTTTAGTTTAGACGATGGTAAACAGCTGATAAAATTCGCAAGAGAAAATATTGAGTATTATTTAGTAAATAATAGAAGGATGCTCATACCAGATGACATTAAAAACAGATTTTCGGATAAATATGGAGCTTTTATAACCTTGAACAGATATAATGTCTTGGGTAATCCATTAAGAGGCTGTATTGGTTATATTGAACCAACTTATCCTTTATATGATGTAATACATAAAGTTTCAATTAGTTCTGCTTTGGAAGATCCACGTTTTCCTTCGGTTACGATTGAAGAAATGGAAAATATTGTGATCGAGCTTTCTATATTAACACCTCCAGAATTGATTAAGGTAGATGAATACAAAGAATATCTTAATAAAATAGTCATTGGAAGAGATGGACTTATTGCAGAAAGAGGAATGAGACGTGGTTTACTTTTACCTCAAGTACCTGTTGAACACGGGAGAGATTGGGACGTAGAAACATTTTTAAGTCATACATGTAATAAAGCATGGTTACCAGATGATGCGTGGAAAGAAAAGAATACGAAAATTTATTCTTTTCAAGCAATATTATTTGAAGAAAAAAAGCCAAGAGGAGAAGTGAAAAGAAAATATCTAAAGCCTTAATTAAATAAGAAATATGATCAAGGAAAATCATGAAAAATTTGATTTTAGTAGTTGATATATCTTCAAATTCAGTTAAAATTGCCCTAGTATCTGAATCTTTAACTTTAAATTCAGTAATAACCCAAACATTTAATGTTATCAATGATGATATTGATGG
>JBHLPZ010000060.1:3752-15250 GCA_048885325.1 Candidatus Odinarchaeota archaeon | reverse complement strand
TAAAGCTATACATAATGAAATCATACCTAATACCAAAAGATTTTCTTTTTTCTTTATCAAATCAATCTCCCTCCTTTTTATAATTTATTTTTTGGATTTCTCCAATAAATGCAAGTTAAAATTAATTATAAAAAGGTGTTCTATATATATCTATATAGATTTTACGGAAATTATATATTCCAATTTTTATAAAACCCGGCGTGAAGGGCAGATATAACTGCTCCAGCTCTTCTTATTTTCAGATTAGGTTAATTTAATTAAGGATAAAAGGACTTTAGGCAAAGTCCTTTATAATAATAGATCTCATTTTCTCCTTACTTTTCCAAGTCTTTTAAAATTGCCTTTACCACTTGCTTACCTAAGTCGCTGAAATAAATAAGTTATAAATTGATAATATTCAAATAATAAATTCAAAACTCTAATTTTACATTTTTGATAAACTTAATATGTCAGTAAAATCGAATAAAATTAACCCAATGTTTGATGAACTAAAATGGCTATGTTAATATGGATTTATTTTATCCTTTTTATCCTTGTGTACTTATTTCTCATTTTAGGACATAAGGATCTAAAAAAGCACAATTTTGTGTCGACTAAACTCTTATTTATTATCGGTATCTTACTTTTAGTTTGGTATATTTTGCTATATATTTGCTATATGTTTCCTACACCAACGGAAACAATTATACGTTTTATCTATCTCTTTTTTCTTGGATTCGGTTTTATAAGATTTGGGATAATTTACCAAGTTTTACATATTATATTAGGAATCGGATTTATTAAGGTCGGAAGTAATAATAGAGAGCAAGGTGGAAAAGTCATGTTGGGTGGTGGTATTTTATATCTACTAGCTTGGCTACTTAACACAATAGGATGGATTTTTGATTTAAACTATATTGTAGGATTTTTTGGTTTTCCAATCCCATCTGCTATTTCTTACATTATTTCCATCATGTATTGGCTTTTTAATATCGTGAGTCTTGCTGCAGTAAACCTAATCTTTATTTTCAGTATCTTTACTAAGAGACCTTTGTTTATAGTATTTGGTGCTTTATTTTTAGCAGTTTATTCAATTCAATTCTTACTGTTTATTCAATTCAGTTCTTATTTTTGATAAGAAATGAGTTACCAAAGAAAAGTATCTATATAGATTTCGTGATGATTATATATTTTTTATATATCGAATAATTCTTCTTTCAATTTTTTCAGCTTAAGGTAAAGTTTCTTAATAGAATTCATCGCTTCTGAATTTGAGTTAAAATCAATAGGGGAAATTCCATTTAAATCGGCTTTCCCAATATTTGAATCGAAAGGAATTGTATGATAAAGGGGTATTTCCCATTCATTGATTCGTTTATGAATAGCGTCAATCTGAGAATCGTCACTAATTTTGTTAGCAATTAAGAATATATTGATTATTCCAAGCTTTTTTGATAAATTAATAATTTTAGAACAGAGATCTAAAGATTTTTGGGAAGGTTCTGTTATTACAAGCATTACATCAATACCTTTGGCTGTACCTCTTCCAAGATGTTCTAAACCAGCTTCGAAATCAACAATAATAACCTCGTTCCTTTTAACAAATAAATTATAAAGTAATGTTCTTATTAAAGCATTCTCAGGACAGAGACAACCTGTTGCAGGTTCTTCTATGCTCCCCAAAACTAAAAGTTGTAATCCATCAGGACCTGAAACCTTAAATCTATCGGGAATATCAGATACTTCTGGATTAATATTATAAACTCCAGGACCGGCACCAGAAACATTTGTACGTTCTTCAATCAATTTTTTCATTTCAGATATTGGAACGATTTTTTCTTTTATATCTGTATCAATCCCTAATGTATAGCTTAAATTCATAGCTGAGTCATTATCAATTGCTAAAACATTAAAATCATCCTTGGCAAACATTCTTGCTAACGTTCCAGCTAATAATGTTTTTCCAACTCCACCCTTACCAGCGACTGCAATCTTCATTTGAGTTAATTATTGAATAAGAAATAATAAATATTTAGTTTGCAGGGTGTAAATTAAAAAGCAAAATTTAATTAAATTTGATAAGAAATTTGTTAGTTCCTTTATATAATATTATCATATTATAATTTTAAACTAACTATATCCATTAAGAAGGTTTTTCTTAAAATAAATAGTTTTTATCCATAGATTGTAGCCGTTTGGACATTTTTATCATTTCGCTGAAAATCTTATCATTTTCTATTGGATCTCCACATGCTATTAACTTATCATTTAATATCTTAATTTTAAATGTTAAATCTAAAAATTCTTTAGGAGGTTTTAGTTGATAATAATATTTTTTTTCACCATTTACTAATTCAATATAAACCCATTTACCGTCTGCCTCAGACCAATTCCAGCGATTGAGAGATAATTTCCGCTCCATAATTCTCGCCAGCATGCGTTAGTTTTGAGTAATTAATCTATATTATTTATAACAACGCTAAAGCACGATTTACCTGTTATTGTTTAAAGGTAAATTAAAACCAGTATTTAATATTTTTTTAATATTATATTAACGGGTTATTATTTTAAAAACCAAACTCTCTAAGTGCTTTTTCAGCAGCTTCTCGGACATCAACATCAGGATCTTTGTATAGTTCTTGTAATACCTCTTTAACTTCTGAATTATTAAATCTAGCTAATGCTTTTATTAAGTACATTTTTATTATCCAATCATTATCTCTAACCATTTCTTTAAAGGCATTAAAAATTTTAGGAGTTCTAATCATACTCAATAATTTGATTGCTGTAATTCTTCTCATTCTCATGTTATCATTTAAATTTTTCAACAGCAGTTCTAAAATTTGATTTTGAGCTTGTTCTTCCAATAAATCAAACATTTTTATAAATAAAGAGGGACTTATTGATCTTGAATCGTTATTTTCTGCAGGAATTCTTTGTTCACTCTTGGTAAGAAGCCCTTTTTCTTGTTTTTTTAGTTTCAGTAATAAATTATTCAACTGATTATTTGCATTTTCTAATTTATTGAATTTAACATTAAGGATTTCTAATTCTTCTTCCTTTAGAGCGATTTTCTTTCTATATTCAGCCTCTCTCTTTATCTCTAAATTTCTTATATCATTTAATTTGTTTTCTAATTCATTATTATGATTTCTTAACTCATCTGTGATAAAAACATTTTCATTTAAAGCATTTTTTAAATTTTTATTTTCGCTTTCTAATTCGTGAAATCTCCCACTTATTTCTTCAATTTTTACGTCAGAATCGACTTTTTGCTCTTCAAGATATGATTTGATTGTATTTTCCATTTTTTGCTGTAAATAATTCACTTTTTCTTTGTATTCATTGCTTTCAATAATTATATTCTCACGCTCTTTTCTTAAATCATTCAATTCTTCTGATATTTTATTCTTTGCTGTTATAGAATCTTCTAACTTAGAAGTAATTTCTTGAATTTCAGCTTTTAAGGATTCAATTTTTACTCTATTAATACCATTTTCTTCGGTTAATTGGAAGATTAATTTTTTAGCATCAATTAATTGCTGATCTTTATCTTCAAAGTCAATTTGCTGAGTGAAAAGAGATTTTTGTTGCATGTTTTCTATTTTTTCTTGTAACTCTTTTATCTTTTCATTTTTTAACTCGTTTTCTTCGGTTAATTGTACAATTACTTTATTTGAATAAATAATTTCTTCATTTTCGCCACTATAACTTTTAGAATTTTCTAGTTCATTACTAATATCTTCTATTGTCTGTTTTAAAATCTCAATATCTTTATCTTTTTTAACAATTTCTTCCCTTTGATTACCAACCATCTCTTTTAAGATTTGAACATCTCCAGGTAGGCCATTACTTTCTATATCAGATATTTGGGCACGTTGATTCTGAATTATTTGCTTTTGCTCATTAATAGTGAAAGTTAATCTTATGACTTCTTCTCTTAAATACTTTATCATTCTCTCTAAATCCGAATGGGCGCGATTGGTAGAATCTATCGAATCGATTATGTCTTTTAATTCTTTACTCATTTTTTAACCGTTTGGTTTTAATAATGTTAAAAAAGTTTGGTTTAAAAAATATTCACATTTCTATCATTTATCTCTATAATTGCTAACAAATGATGCCTAATGATATCAGAAATAGTAATATTTAAAAATATTTTTAAAATTTATTTCTATAGAAATATAATTAAAGTGTAAAAATACTACTTTAAAAAACGAGAGTATTGACAATGGCAAATGAGGAATTAGATGATTTAAACCAGAATGATAAGGAAGATTGGGATGATGATGATTGGGATGAGGAGGAGGATTGGGATGATGAAGATGAATTGGATAATTATAATGATGGAGAATGGGATGATGATTTCGAATATGAGGAGGAGGATGACTGGGAGAATGATGACTATGAAGAAGATGATGAAGATTTTTAAATCTTAAAATATGTACTAAACATCTTATAATCTCATAAAAAAAGAGAGTAAGTTAAATATATTTTTTTAAATATTAAATTTTATAGATTTTTAATTTCTCGAATTAAATCTCCTTGCATAATTGAATTAACGACCTTTTGATCTTCTGAACCTTCAACTTGACCAAATATGGTGTGACTATTATTCAAATGGGGAGTCTCTACATGAGTTATAAAGAATTGAGATCCATTTGTATTTGGACCTGCATTAGCCATTGCTAGTATACCTGGTTTATCAAATTTTCTTCCTGATTGAAACTCATCTACAAAAGGATATGAGATTTGCCTTCCCTGGTAAGGAAAAGAGTTAATTCCCACAGATCTAGGCCCACCTGTACCATTTCCAAGAGGATCTCCACCTTGTATCATAAAGTTTTTAATAACACGGTGAAATTTAAGGTTGTTAAAAAACCCTTGTTTAACTAAAAATAAAAAGCTAGCTACAGTTAGGGGTGCTTCATTATCAAATAAATTAAGATTAATATTTCCTTTTTCTGTTATTAGAATTACTTTTATCATAATTATTCTAAATTATGTTAGTATTAAAATTATGTTTAAAATACTGAACTGACTATTTTTAAATTTATAAAAGTTTTAAAATTAATAACAATAAATTATTTCTATAGGTATATTAAATTCATTCAAAGCAAGTATTAATATAATGATTGATTACGATCTCTCTTTCTTTTTTAACCCAAACAGTATAGCAGTAGTTGGAGCAAGTTCTACGCCTGGAAAAGTTGGATATAATGTTTTAAAAAATATAATTGAGTCAGGATATAGTGGAAAAATCTTCCCTATTAATCCAAAAGCTAAAAATATTCTTGGATATAAAGCATACAAGAGTGTTCTAGACGTTCCAGAAAAAATTGATATTGCAATTTTTGTTATTCCGAGTACAAGTGTTATTCCTGTTGTTGAAGAGTGCGGGAAAAAAAAAGTTAAGGGAATCGTCGTTATTTCCGCAGGTTTTAAAGAAATTGGCGGAGAAGGGATAAATCGTGAACGTGAGCTAGTTCAAATAGCAAAGAAATTTGATATGAGAATAATTGGTCCAAATTGCTTAGGATTTATAGGATTACACTATAATGGGTCATTTGCGGCTAACACACCTAAAAAAGGACATATTGCGATGATCTCTCAATCTGGAGCTATGTTAACAGGCATGATGGATTATTCCATGGAACAGGCTTTTGGTTTTTCATGTAATATTAGTTTAGGAAATAAAGCTGATTTAGATGAGGTCGATTTTATTAAATATCTATCGGAAGATAATGATACAAAAGTTATACTTTGTTATTTAGAATCCATAGAAAACGGAGAAAAATTTTTAAACGTCGTGTCTAAAGCGGCTAGAAAAAAACCAATAATAATTTTAAAAGCGGGTATCAGTGAAGCTGGAGCTAGGGCAGCTTCAAGTCATACTGGCGCATTAGCAGGCTCAGATATTGCATATGAGCTAGCTTTTGCAAAATGTGGTATTATAAGGGCAAAAACCATAGAAGATCTTTTTGACTATGGTGAAATGTTCCTTTTTCAACCTATTCCTGAAAAAAACTCTTTTGCAATAATAACAAACGCAGGTGGTCCTGGAATAGTAGCAACTGATGCTTTTGAACGAGAAAATTTGAAATTTGCTAAATTTTCTGAACCAATCCTCCATCAATTAAGAGATAAACTACCTGTAGAGGCCTCCATATTCAATCCTATTGATATTATTGGAGATGCATCCCCAAAACGATATGAATTTGTTATTAAAACTATTTTTGGCTTAAATTCTGATGAGTCAACTATAAAAATTAATGAAGACGATATAACAACATATGGCGCATTAATTATAATGTCCCCACAAGCTCAAACGCATCCTAATGAAGTTGCCAAGTCAATTTATAACCTATCAAAAAAATTATTATCAGAAAAACCTATAATATGTTCATTTATTGGAGGGGCATCCATTAATGAAGCAACAAAATATTTAAAGCAACATTTTATCCCTTGCTATCCCTTTCCAGAACAAGCGGCTCTGTCTCTTAAAGCGATGGTTGATTATCGTGAATATTTAAGAGCAACGCCGATAGATCAATTAGTCATCCCTAATTTCACGGTAAATAGAGATAGAGTAGAAAAAATATTTCAAAATGTTAGATATGATGAAAGAACGGTCCTTTTAAGCCATGAAACAAGTGAAATATTTGAATGCTATGGGATTAAATCTCCAAAATCAAGATTAGCAAGAACGCCTCGTGAAGCGATGAAATTTCAAAAAGATCTGGGGAGAGTTGTAATGAAAATAGTAAGTCCACAAATAATCCATAAAACTGACGTTGGAGGAATTATTTTAGATATATTATCACCAGAACAAGCATTTGAGGCTTATATCCAAATTATTGATAATTCGAAGAGATTTGGCCCTCAAAATGCAAAAATATATGGCGTGGAAGTTCAGGAAATGATTGATTTTAAAAAAGAACAGAAAGTAAATGAATTAATTATTGGAATGTCGAAGGATCCCCAATTTGGGCCAATGTTAATGATTGGTTCAGGAGGAATTTATGCTAATTTTCTAAAAGATGTTTCCTTCGCCCTCTCATATCAGTTCACAAGAGAAGATGCAAAACAAATGCTTCATAAAACCAAAATTTTTAGTATATTACAAGGAGTCAGAGGTGAAAGCCCATCAGATATAGATTCAATAATTGAAGTATTATTACGCCTCTCCCAATTAGTTAATGATTTTCCAGAAATTATGGAATTAGATATTAACCCTCTACTAAGTTTTATAAAAGGTTATTCTGCCGTAGATATAAAAATTACAATCTCACGCGAATGAATGAATCAGAAAATATAAAATGTAATAAATATAATTTAAAATGATAAAAGAAAAGAAGGTATAGTTATGGCAAAAGCAATTTATTTATGTTCTCTTTCTGAACATGTCGGTAAAAGCTTACTTTCAATTGGTATTATGCTTAAATTACAAGAGGAAGGCAAAAAAGTAGCATATTTCAAACCTATTGGGATTCCGAAAGGCGCTTTTTCTAATAAAGCTGATAGAGATGTTGGTTTTATCCAAAGTACTGTATTTAAAACAACATTACCATATGATATTATTAGTCCCGTTTCAATTCCGGATTGTTATTATGTTGATTTAATTGATTCATCAAAAAAAGAAGAACACTTAAATTCAATAAAGAAAGCATATGATGAACTAGGAAAAAATGTTGATTATGTTATTATTGAAGGTGCACCAAGCATCAAAAAATATATTCGTGTTGGCCTAGATGACATTACAATTGCTCAAAAGTTAAATTTAAATGAGTTAGTTTTCATACAAACTGAATCCTCTGATAAATGTATTGATAACTTATTTTTTACTAAGAAATATCTCGAATTTAGAAATATGAAATTTAAAGGAATCATATTTAACAAAATTGATTATGATTATAAAGCTAGAATCGAAGAATTACGAGAAGATCATATTGATAGATATGATATACCGATTATAGGACTTATTGATAAAAGTATTGAATTATTAAGTCCTAGAGTGTCGGAAATCCAATATGCTATCGGAGGAGAGTTAATAAATGAACCAGCAAGAGAAAATCTAAATCAGATGGTTGAAACCTATATCATTGCCGCGATGAATGTTCAAGCTGCTTTGAAGTATTTAAGATCTGTTAAAAAAGCAGCTGTCATTACTGGTGGAGATCGAACTGATGTTGCTCTTGCAGCTTTAAAGGAAGATGTATCAGTATTAGTGTTAACCGGATTTATACACCCAGATGTTGCTGTAATTAGTGCTGCTAATGAGAAAAAAATTCCAATAGTATTAAGCCCGAGCGATACCTATACTACGATTAGAAACATGGAGCGCGTAAAACCTGGAATTCAAGAAGAAGAAGTTCACTTAGTCTTAGAATTAGTTAAAGAGCACTTAAAATGGGATTTATTGCTAAAATAAGAATTTTTTCTTAAAACAATTTTTTCTTTATAACTATTAGTAATAAAAATGTTTTGTCATCCAATTTTATAGAAATATTAGTAATCTGCTAATCAGAAATATTTAAATATAATAGATAAAAAATTATACCCAACATCATTAGAAATCTAAAAAAAAAAGTAAAAAAATTAAAAATTAAAAGGTTATTAAATATGGCTTTTAAAGATAAATTGTGGATATTGGGATTAATTGGAGCAATTGTTGCATTAGTAGGGGCTTTCCTTCCTTACCTTGGGTTTTCAATGAGTGTTATGATGTATACAGTTAGCATGTACCTGTGGTTGTTCGGATTTGCAATGTACCAAATAGGACCGTACTCGGGGGCTGGGTTTGCTTTTGATCCAATGATGATGACTATTTTTCTTCTTCTCATAGTAGGTGCAGTTTTAGCATTGATATTTTCGATTTTAGCCAAAAAACGTGAAAGTAAGAAAGGTATGGGCATTGGTTTGATAATTGCAGGCGCTCTTATACTAGTTGCTATGTTTGTCCCGATTGCATATATAACGACAATGTTGGCAATGATGTATGGTTATTTGCCAATTGGTATGATGCCCCTCCATGTAGGGTTTTATTTACCTTTAGTTGGTGGCATTCTCGCACTCGTCGCTGGAATTGCAGGGGTTGCTATAAAGTAAAACTTTTAAAGTATATTCTATAATAAATTAAATTAACTTATTTTTTTTCTTTCTGGTTTTTGTCTGGACTTATGTTAAAATTAAATAGAATAAAATCTTATTTGAATACAAAAAATCTTTATACTTCTGTAAGGAATTATAAATTGATAACAGTAATTCAAAATAAGATTGAAATATTATGGCAGAAGCAGGAAAACATGTTTGGATTATTCCATTAATAGTAGGAATCTTAGCAATTGGTTCCCTTTTTGCTCCAGCAACTAGTATGAATTATATGGGAGTAGTAACAGATGTACTTTGGATGTGGGGTTTTTATATTCTGAACGCACCAACTGTACCTGAGTATATAGCACATTTCATACAAAATCCTTTAATTATAACAATTTCAATTGTTTCAACAGCACTTATTGCAGTAAGTGGGTTATTGCTTATAATCTTTGCAGCAAAAAAGAGATTAAGACCTATTAGAAATATATCGATAGTAGCAGCGATATTAATTATAGCAAGTGAAATTCTTTGGCTTATATTTGTGTCTCTATTCTTTCCATTTAATAATTATTCTTTCTGGAGTGGTTATCCTGGAAATTTTTGGAGGTTTTGTTATTATATGTGGTGTATAAAAATGCACAGCGTGGGTTTTGGAATCATAGGAGGTTTTTTAGCAGCTGCATTAGCTTTTCTAGGAGTTGGTCTTGCAAATTATTATTTAAAGGAAAGACCCCAAAAAGTCCCTAAAACAACAAAACCTATAGTGTCAAGTGAAGAAAAGGGTGTAATAGCTAAAACAGAACTTTTATTTTGTTCTGAATGTGGGGCAAAGATCGAAGATTCTAATCTTAAATTCTGTGGAAATTGCGGTCATGAATTTTAAAATATAATAATCTTTTTTTTTTATAAAATTATGTTTGGTGTTCTTTAGAAATTATCAAAAATCTTTAACAGGTTTGTCAATATTATTTAAAATGAAAAGCTTTTTACTCGTTTTCGACAATTTAGTAAATTAAAATTTTAAATACTTTTAAATAGTAAATCAATTATAAAAAGAGGTGGAAATTTTTTATTTAATAGCCTGTATTTTTTACCATATATGGTCTAATTCCCAATAGTTATCAAATAAAATTTTTATTATATTTTAATTTTACTTATTCAACCCAAAATTTTCTTATTTACAAATAAATGAAGCTCCAAAAAGGTTATTCCAAAAAAGTTTCAGATAATTTGACTTTACGTATATCTATTGATGATTTAAATGAATTAAAAAGATTTACTTCATTTAATCATGCTGTACATCAAGAAGTATCGTTAAAAAAATACATAAATCGGTTATTTTTAGAGCATCCTAAGAGAAATGAAATTTATTGGATTTATATAGAAAAGGATGATACCAAGAAAATGGTTTCTTCTATTGTACTTGCTCCATTAGAATGGGATTTTGGTGAAATCTTAATACCAGTTTGTGAGATGGGGTTGGTTGGTACTTTAACTGAATATAGAAATAGGGGTTTTCTTGGAATCTTAAATGACCTTTATGAAGAGATTATGGAACAAAAAGGATATTTACTTTCTATAATTAGAGGGATACCACATTATTACCGAAAATTTGGATATGAATTTGCTTTAAATCTCGATGAGCGGATATTTTTAAATAAAAATCAAATCCCATCAAAAGAAATTGAATATTTATTTATTAGAAAAGCTACAAAAGATGATTTAAATTTCATTAAATCGATTTATAATAATCAAAATGAAAAGTTCTTCATTAGCAATAGGTTTGATCAACATTGTTTTGATCATAAATTTATGAATGTAGATTTTGACAATAATTTTTCAAGTACATACATTATTGAAGTAAATGGAAAGTTATTGTCTTTCTTTTCAATAGGCATGTCTTATGATAGTGTTGGTTATTCACTTGTAGTTCCGGAAGTCAATGAGGAATGTATGATTAAGATTTTACAATTTGTTAATACGCTAAACAAGGAAAAAGATCAAATTATTTTTCAAGTAAATTCCAATACAAAATTTTATCAATATATCTGTTCAATAGGAGGAAAGAAGAATCTAGGCTATGGTTGGCAAATTAAAATTCCAAATATAAAGAGATTTTTACACGCAATTAGTCTCATATTAGAACGAAGAATTGAAAGATCTTCTTATAATGGATTAACTCAAGATGTAGTAATCAGTGATTATAGAGAAATTTTTACATTAATTTTTAAAAACGGTAAAATTGAAGAAATTGAAGCAAAAAAGGGATATCCTTTCCAGGGAAAATGTGATGTTCAAATTCCAAACTCTTTTTTAATAAAATTACTTCTTTCGGATAGATCATTTGAAGAAATTAAATATATTGTTAGGGATTCAATCTTAAAACCAGAATCAGAAGAATTGATTAAAATTCTATTTCCAAA
>JBHLPZ010000060.1:0-3652 GCA_048885325.1 Candidatus Odinarchaeota archaeon | reverse complement strand
ATCAAAAGCCATAGCAATAAGGTTTTTTGTTTTTGACATCAATTTTCACTATTCATTAAGATTTTTATTTAATTTTGATTGCAATTATTATTTCTTTTTTTAAAATATTAAAAGATTTAGACAAAAATCATTTTAAAATGTAAAACTTATAAAAGTAAATTTCTTACTTGTTTTCTAGAATCAAACTAGAAAATAAAAAATCCCTGTTAAAAAGGAATGAGTGAATTAGAAAAACACTTTCAAGTTTTTGAAATTAATGATGAATTAGAAGATTTTCAAAAATTAGAAGTAGATGAAGGGCCATTATATAAGGTCCTAAGACCTGATTCTATATTTTTATTCCTTGACCCAAGTAATAAGCAAATTTGGCTCTGGCATGGACGTCATGCGGGAGTGAGAAAAAAGTTTATGGCGACTCAATCTGCCCCTAAAATCAGAGATAACTATGGAATAGACTATAAAATTACAGCTGTAGATGATGGTAAAGAAGATTTGGTTTTTAAAGTGTTTTTAGGTTTAGATTAAATAAATTGTTAGTAAAATAACCTAGACTTTCTGTATTAAAATAATTACGAAAACTTTTTTCAGCAAAATAAACCTACTAATGACCATAAGAATATAAATTATTTTTATATAAACAGTATGAGAGTTCTGTGATCACATACTTTATAATTTATGTTGAAATTTTTATATCTACACTTTTTCATCTAATTAAGGTGTTTGAGGTGGTAATTTAATATGCAAAATAAGGACATGATTTTGGAATCAACAAAAAAGGCATTGGTTAATTTTGAAAATATAAAAGAATGCATTCAAGGATTATATGAGTTATTCAAAATTATTCTACCTAATAATAGCATCTATTTACAGATGGGGCAAGATAATATTAAAGCATTGTATCAAAATTTTATTGAGCTTATGGTCAATGAACTTGGTACAAAAGAATTTATGAAAAAAATTAAGAGTTCAGAAATAGACTTAGATATACCACTTCAGAATTTATTTAAATTATAATAAAAATTTTAAAGTTTTATTTTTTGTATTGATCTACTTTAATATCTTCCCTGTTTCTAAAAACCATAAATAGAGATCTAATTCCGCCAAATTAAGACTGAGTTTATCAGCTAGATTCTTTAAGATATTTTCAATTTCCAAATATTTTCTCCTAGTAAGTGTTTTTGGTTTTTCAATTAATCCATGTGCTATTAATAAATCAATAATATGAAAATCTATTATTGCATAATTAGTAAAACCAATATTTCTTAAGAAATGGCTTGCTTCTTTATAGCCAATCCCTTTAATATTACCTACAATCCATTCTCTTAAATTTTTCTTATTTAATTCAAACTTAATCTTGTTTTTTAATTCATCCTTAGATTTCCTAGCTTCTATAATAAATTTTGATCTAATATTAGGGAATCGATACCCATATTCCTTAAACCTCTCTGTTAATTTCAGTTCAGTTAAAGTATTAAACTTAGCTCCAATTCTTTCATGAATTTCAATACATTTCTCAGCACCACAATTAGCAGTCATAATACAGAAACACAATTCTCTAAAAATAAAATTTCCACTCATATTTTTAATATTTGAAAATTCATTGATTCTTGAATTAATTATCTCTGAAATTTCAGAACTCTTAAGTGCTTCAATTGAGGCTATTAGATCATTCATGAATATATTATTATTGTAATAGCTTCTTTAAAATAGCAACTCTTTATATTGATAAGTAAACATCTTATCTCTTTTTCTTGGGATATAATATCTAAATATTATATTGGATAATTAAATAAATCAAAAAATCTATCACTTGACTTTTATCATATTATAAAAAATATGCAAAAAAAGTCAAACTTCGAAATATAAGCACAAAGCACTAAGTTAATATCATTAGAAATAAGGATTTAAAGAAAAAAAGATGACTTCTGCTAACGACGAACTCGAATTAGAATATTATACAAAAATTATCAATTTCTTTAAGAGCCAACCCTCCAACAAGGATTCTATTGAAATTTGGAAAAACAAATCTTTTATTGAGTTAATGAAAGTGTTAGAAAGAACAAAAAATAAGAAACTTGTTCAAAATGCTATAATCCTTATTATATCTTTATTTGAGCAATTACCTCCAGATTTGTATAACAATAGAGGTATAAATGCAAATTTCATTAGTAAGAAGGATAAAAAATCTTATTTATCAGTACTTAAGTCTGAGTTTATTGATGAAATCCCTAATTAATGAATGAATTTTTCCCTTCAAGAGAAGTGATATATCAGTAAATTGAATCTGTTTATACAATATCTATAAACATAAATTTATTAAAAAATTCTTTCATGTACTTTTTATATTTATCTGCTTTAAATAACAGGGGTTTATTATGTATAGGCAATTAAAGAAAAAAAATTTTAATCAATGCAGATTTCTTGGTAAAATTTCATTATTAGGTTTAATAACACTGGGATTACTTTTATCAATTAACCCTAACATAAAGAAGCATAATAATGATAATTTAAATGTTTTTAATCAAGTCTTTAAACTTTCAGATGATAATTTAAACTTGATTGAAGGAAAATTAGATCCTTTAAATATCACAGATTACGGAAATTTATACAATAATAGTCAAAGCGTTTCATTAACTAATCAAGAAGAGATCAATTTAAATTATTATTTAGATGATAATCATGGTTGGAAAGTATCAGAAATTATTGCAAATGTGAGCAATATTCAAGATACAAGGGATTGGGTGGCTGAAAAAGACTTTTATGAGCTTGATTCACCATATAGAAAATATCAATCATTTCAAAATATTGATCCACCTGGAAATCCACCACATAATTATAGTTATAATTTAGATCACGATCCAACAAACCCCTCCAATATTCATAGTACTATAACCGAAAGTGGAGCCAGTGCGATCCGCCTACATTTCTCAAGAATAGAAATTGAAACTGATTGGGATTTACTATGCATCTATGATGGGAGTAATTATCTCCAATTTGCTTTTACTGGCAGCACTACTGGCTATTACACACCTTGGATTACAACAGATACTTTAAAAATTACAATTAATTCAGATGGTTCAATACAATGGTACGGTTATGATATCGATTTTTATGAATTTTATAATGAAACTACTAATTATTATGATTATAAAAATTCATGGGGATATAATAACGGGACGAGCTCTAAAAATTTCGGACCTGGAGAGATTGCTAATAATACAGCTATGTATGTAACACTACTAGGAGAACCATATAGAGATGTGGGTTATCCAATGAGTGCTACTTACTATGAAGATGATTTTTCTGAGATATACCAAAATATAACAATACCTAGAGGAAGTGTTATTGATGGTTATGTAAGTTTCGATTACTATGCAGAATCTGCTATGGACTCTAATGAAAATTTTCTATATTGTGAAATAAACAACAAGAAAATATATTCAAAGGGATTAGGGGATATAGTAGAGGCTGGAAGGCAAACATGGCATCATTCAGGAAAGATATATCTAGATTTATGGATTAATACTTCAAATATTTTTGAAAACATCCAGAATAATCAAAATTTTAATATCTCTATAGGGATAATGAGTGGAGCTTCAGTTACATATTCCGGATTTGACGATTTGTTCCAACAAATTTTCTGGTTTGACAA
>JBHLPZ010000059.1:0-15413 GCA_048885325.1 Candidatus Odinarchaeota archaeon | reverse complement strand
GGTTTACAATACTATCATTACCAAATTTCTAAAATCAAAATTAAATATAATTATGAGGTGAAATAAATGGTAGATGAGAATAAAATTGAAGTTAAAAAAGGAAAAAGGGAAGAAAAAGAAGAATCTGAGAAAAAGACTCACGAACTAGCAATGAGAAGAGAAAGTCCATTCTCATTATTCCAGGAAATGGATAAAATGTTTGATAGCTTGCGGAGAGATGTTGATGATTGGTTATGGCCTTTTGGAAGGAGAAGAAGATTTGCTCCAGTTAAATGGGAAGATGCGCCAATCTTTAGAACCCCTCTATCTAATATCACTGAAAATGAAAATGAATTTGCTATATCTGCAGAATTACCTGGTTTGAACAAAGGAGACATTGAAATAACTTTTCGTAATGGTCTTTTGGAAATTAAAGGCGAACAAAAGCAAGAACAGAAAGAAGAAAGAGAAGGATATGTTCGTAGGGAATATAGTTCCGCAAGTTATTATAGAGCATTTAATTTGCCAGAAAGTATCGATGATAAGAATATCAACGCTAACTTAGACAAAGGGATATTAACTGTTAAGATTCCCAAGAAAGAGCCAGAGAGAAAAGAGAAAAAGAAAATCGAGGTTAAATAATTCTAGCTGTTTCAAATAACTTTTTTATGAAAGAAATGATTTCTACAAGTTTTTCTTATAAAATTAATCTGAGATACTGTGATGATTCTCTTGCAACCTCTTCAAAAGAAGGTTTCATTATTGTTTCAATTGAACAAAATCCATTATATCCCTTTTTTTTGAATATTTCTAAAAAGGATTTAAAATCAAAATGGCCTGTACCCGGTGCTCTTCTTGTTGTATCAGCAAGATGGAGATGCTTGACTAGATGTGCTATTTCTTCCAAATCTTCCCACACAAAACCAGGGTCCTCTTCTAAATAGATATGATATGAATCAATTAGCAATTTCAAATTATCAGATCCTACATCTTTTAATAACTCTAAGGCTTGGGAAATCGTGTTATAAGAATCGATCTCAAATTGATTTATTGGCTCAAAAACAAGTTCTACATTATTATTTTGAGCAATCCAACAGCATTCCTTTAATGATGCTATTATATTCAATATTTCTTTTTTCGGGCTATTATCGGATTTATAGCGCCCTCTAATTAATCCAATTATAACTTTTGACTCAGTCTCACGAGCAAATTCAATATATTTCTCAATTCTGTCAATTGCTTTTTTCCTTATTGTTTCCTCCATATCACCCAAAGAAAACCCAAAACGAATATATGTCGCACCAGTACCTAAAGCAGGTATTTTCATTGCATAAGAATCAGCAACTTCTAAAATTTTTTTAACTTCAATTTTTTCAGGTTCTAGAAGACTTAATTCAATTCCATCATAGTGGAGTGGCTTTAATAATTCGCATAAATCATTAAATTTCTTAATAATAACCTCATTCCTGCTTTTGGATTCATTCAACCCAGTAACTATACTGAGCAACATACAATTATTTTATTATTCCTATAATTAAAAAGTTTAACAGATAGTCAATATTAAAATTATTAATACAAAATTAATTTTTAAGGTGAGATTAACCATGGGAAAATGGAATTTACCCCCAAAGGGAGGACACATGGATCTCCCCGATGGAATTTATCTCCAAAATATGAGCATTTCTGAAATCCGTGAGCGTGTTCAAAAAAATGACTTGATTATCATTCCTACTGGTTCTACAGAAAACCACGGACCTGCTGCATGTATAGGAGAGGATACATTTTTAGTAACAAGAATGGCAGAATTAGTCGCGCAAAAAACTGGTTGTACTGTTGCCCAACCTACCTGGTACGGCTCTCACCCTTATCACCATATGGGTATGCCAGGTACAATTATAGTCCCAGAAGAGATATTTAAAGGCCTATTAAGGTCGATAATCGCTGGTTGTTGGAATATGGGATTTAGAAAAATGATATTGCTAAATGGACACGGCCATGAATATGTTATTCCAAGTGCCATTCATGAATGGGCTAAAAATTACCAATTACCCGCTGTGATTTGTAATGTAAATTGGTATCACGCAATACCGGAGTATTGTAAAGATAAAGAGCATGGAGGTCCTTTTGAAACTCCCTTTATTCATGCTGATGAAGCAGAAACCTCTTTCTCAATGACTCTCTTCCCAGAAATGATAAAAAAGGTTGATTCTTGTGAAGATAATGAAATAATTGGATGGATGCCCGAAGGACATGTAGACAAGGCTGGAAATGTGTATCAAAAGCCAATTAGATGGTATGGTCAAGTTGGATTTGGACCAATTGAAATTGCAGCATATCCAGAAGGTCATGTTGGATGTCCAAGTAAAGCTGATTTTGAAAAAGGTGAGTCTGGAATGGAAGCTTTTCTAAATTACTTGGAAAAATTAGTCAATGATATTCTAAAGACGTTTCCTCCTGGAGTATTACCACCCATCGAAGGAATTACCCAACGTGACCCAAAAGAGATTCAAGATTATATTAAAGGGCCTTTAAATGGAGGAAAGAGTATTTATGAATTAAGATACCCTCCTTAAATATATTTTTTTTAAAATTAATAAATAAAAAAGTTCATAAAAAAAATTATAATTTAGAGCCGCAATAGGCACAGAATGCTGCATTTTCACGCCCAATTGGAGTACCACAATTTGAGCAATATCTACTTCTTTCTTGAGAAATGGGTTCTTTTTCCAATTTTGGAATTACTTTCATTGATTTAGCTTCTTCAGTAGAAGATAAAATTTGACCTTTTAACATTCCCTCAGCTTTTAAATCTAAAATTATCGATCTCACATCTTTAATGGATATTCCAGTATTACCACTTATATCCTCAACAGATGCATTTGGATTATGGTGAAATTCCTGTAAAACAATATTTCTTAATTTACTTCTATTTACTAAAGCGGCTATTTGACTGCCCACAATTGCTGCTCCAAGACCAAACCAAACAAAACCCATCCAATTGAAGCCAAAATGCCAGACAATATTGAGAAATGCACTAATTCCCCAATAAAAAAAGATTCCTGCGACTATAAAAGCGCAAATTGAAAAACCTTGATTATATTGATTTTGAGAATATTTCATTATATTTTTTGTTATTGTTTTGATTTAAATAAAGTTCAGAAGTATATATTTTTTCAAGAGTCCAATTTTTGAATTAAGAAATGAAAGAAAACATAATCCTCGAAAATGTCTCCACCAAAGACTTATTTATACAAAAAATATTTTAAAAAACTTTTTTCTCTTGGTCGTGAAAGAAAAACAGAAGGCTTATTATGGAGGATTTATTGAATAGTTAATTATACGAAATACTTCTTTAACTCTTATTTGGTCTACGGTTAAGAGTATTATTAATTTTTCAAGAATTTTGATTGATAATATATAATAATTATCAGAATGAATGATATTAAAATCTGGATTATGTAGCCCGATTGATTCAGCGGTTTCTTCAGCTAACTCATAAAGTTGTGAAATGTTTAGAGATATTGAGGCTTTATTAAATTCTTCTTCATTTATATACGATTTTATAACAGCCCCGTTTTCAGAGGAGATTAGAATAAAATAGACTGATGATCCTAACCCACTGATTAGGTTCTTTAAAATTAAGTCTAAATCTATTAAAACCGTCATTACTATATAATTTATAATTCAGAACCTTATATATTTTTGTAAAAAAACATCTAAGCAATAAACTCTATACTTAGGTTAGAGGATCTTATTTTAATTTAAGGTTTGGAAAGGAAATAATGAAATTACTTTAAATTAATAAGTAGTTATCAACAATTCTTTCGAACTCACTAAAAGCGGTAACATCTCCATGGAAGTCTTTTAACTCATCATTAAATCTTTCGATAAATTCATCAGCTATTAAATGTATAAATCTATCAAGATTTTTAGGTTCATTTTTTTTATCAATAAGATATGCAAAAATAATATCCCCTCTTAAGTGGACAAAAAACTTTTCATTTTCAAAATTAATAGCTTGTAGACTTTCTCCTGATTCTTTTCCTATTACTTCTTTCGAGAATGCTAAAATTGCTGAAATAAATCCGCTAACTTGGATATAATTTTTAGCCAAGAACTGCTTATCTTTATTAACTTTTGCAAATAAAGCATGTCCAGAAGTATAAACAATAAATAGAGCAGAAATTCCTTTAACACAGGGAATTATTTTATTACAAATACGATTTAGTTCTAAATCTGAAACATTTGAGCAATAGCATCTCAATAAGATATTAGAAATTGAACATAACTTCTCATACTTTATTAACTTATCCTTTTCGTTCACATAGAAAATAGTAACGATTTCTCTTTCTAATTCATAAAAGTGAATATAAACAGTAAAACTGCCTAATAATTCGATAATTTTTCCTTCTTTCTTTTCAATTATCTGTTTTTTATATACTTTTATCAATTTATTTAGGAGAGGGGTTCCAATCCCTTTGCGAAAAATTATATTATGATTTCTGGATGTTATAGATACCATACCTAACCCCAACATTTCTAGAGGATGATAATTCTCAATTATTTCGGGAATGGAGCTTTCTACAACAATCATAATTTTTTAGGGTTTATTATTGTGTTAATAATTTTTTCTTATTTGCTAACAAATAAATATTATATTCACATTTATAAACTTTTGTGTTAATAATATAAATTTGTGTGTAAAAGAATAAAAAATTTTGTGTTAATCATTTTATATTAATAGTTAAAAAATTTTAATTGAATTTAAATATTTAAATAATATTAGAATTATTTTTCACCCGGACATAATAGGAAATCATATCTTTAAAGTAAAATAAACTTTAATATAATTTTCCTATTTTTTATCATTTGTTATAAAAAATTTAAATGGACCATTCAAATTTAAATGAAACACATAATAGTTTATTTAATATTCTTTTTGTTTTTCAGAAGAAGTTTTCTATATGGTTCAAAATCAGGATATGATAAAAAGACTGACTCTTTACCTGTATCAAATCGAAAATTATTAATTAAGACTCCATTCTTCCGAAATACCAACCATAAAAAAGAACTTGATGATTTATAAATAATAATTACTCGCATTTTACACATCTTTTTTATAGATTTATGGATCAGCTTAACTTTTAAGTATAATCCTTATAGATTATTAATAATAAAGTTAAAATTCTTTTCTAGTAATCATTATAAAGATTAAAACTCTAAAATAGTATTTAAAGAGCGGGCCTAGCAGGATTTGAACCTGCGACATCCCAGTCCGAAGCCGGGCACCCTGTCTGTCAATGTTCCTGAATGGAAAATGAAATCCAGACTAGATTATAGGCCCTAAAAATTAGGAATCTATGAATATTATCATCTATTATCTCTAAAAAATTTTTTTATAAACAGAAATGGGCTGACTATAAATGTTCCAGATAATGAAAATAAATCTTTATTAGGTTTTTAGCTATCATTGCATCCGAGAATCTTCCTTCAAATTCTATTAAGCCTTTCATATAAGCCTCTGCGGCATCCAAATCTTTAGTAAAGATTTTTCTTAATATTTCTTTAGTAAGAATAAAATGAATTGTCCTCGTTTTTTCAGATTCAGGCTCATAAAAACTAGTATTATATGCTAAATTTCCATCTGAATTATTAATCCAAATATTAAAATCGATATCTTTTAAATATAGATGGAAAAGAATATCACCAAATAATCGTAATTCATCCTGGAAATCTTTTGATTTATTGGCGATTTTAATACCTACGTTAAATAATTTATCAATATTAGTTTTAAATGCATCATCAGCTAATTCAAGTGTATGCAACATTGAATAAAGCACTTTCGTATCAGTTGTCATATCTTAAAGTCAACTTTTAAATTAAATTTTAATATTTGGAATTGTTATTTCATTTAACTTATTATCATTTAAAATTTCGTCATATATATTACGATATAATATAACGATGATAAAAGAATCTTTCAACTATTAACATTATTTCTTTTTTGTACATATTTGAAAAAAGTTCGAAAAAGCTTTATATATCTTAAACCTTGAGTTAGACTTCCTTCGACATTAATCTCTCCTCTCATGAACGCATCAGTTCCACTAATTTCTCTTTTAAGAATCTTAACTATCATATCCTTTGTATAGTTCATTTTAAATGGAGCATCTGGATTGACACCCTTTTTATATTCAATTTTCCCATTAGTGACTTTGAGCCAATAATTGAAATCAATATCTGTAATGTATGTTTGGTAAATATCATCAAATCCTACTAATTCTTCTTGGAGTTCTTCAGTTGAATTAAAGATTTTTACCCCCATCTTTATAATTCTATCTAATACTTTTGTAAATTGAGACGCGTCTTTTTCTAATATATCCAATAAAGAATTAATAGGATCGTGATTAGCCATTATTCTATGAAAGTTATTATTGTTATTTCAAAACTTCTTATACCCATAATTGATTATCTTTAAACACTTATTTATTTTGTCTTCTCTACAATTATTATTCGGTAATATTTTTATTTCTTTTATAATAAAACTGTCAAAATTTTTTAAGAAAAATTAATCATTATCTTTATTAACTTTTTTTATTATTCTACCTAACAACAAAATACGAGAATAAAATTTTTATAGTTTTCTTTATTTCTTCTGATATAGCTTTATAAATTAAGCCCACATAGTGTAGCCCGGTCTAGCATTCGGGACTGTCACTCCTGCGACGCGGGTTCAAATTAATGTGTGCCTTCCATACATGAAGAAAATCCCGCTGTGGGCGCCATTTAAATTTTTATTCAACAATTTTTCCAAGATATTAAAAATTATCAATTAAAACTTTTTGCTAAAACTTCATTAAAAGTTCAAAGTTTTTTAAATTAAAACGAATTATTTAAATCACCATTTTTAAAAAATATCAAAATATAAAATTCAAGATTAAAAAGGGTTAACACACAAAAGAGGTTGAAAAACCAAAATGGTTGATGAAGCATTAATTAATGAAGTTAAGGAAAAATTAGACGCAGGAGCTGCTGCGACTGATATTAGCTTTGCTATGAAAATGTACGAACTCTTCAAGCAAATTGCAGAAGAAAATGAGGACTTAAAAGAAGAACTAGAGGACATGGATATTACTGTCCAAATGATTGTCACTGATGCGGACACAAAAGCCTGGATGAAGGCTCATGATGGTATCCTTGAATATGGGGAGGGTGAAATAGATAATCCGTCTTTCACATTTTCCGCTAATAAAGAGGTTGCTTTAGGATTATTATTTGGAGAAGTTGATGCTACTAGTGCCTATATGGCTGGAGATATTACAGTAGAAGGAAACCTTCAAGATGCTATGGCTTTTCAAGAAATTATTGAATTAGCTATTGAAGCTTTTGAAGATCTTACAGATTAAAAAAAGCATACTTCAATACCCACATTAATAATTAACTATAACATTTTTTATTTTATATTTTACATTTTTTTATACTTTTTAAGATACTTAATTGATTGTCTAAAATAAAATATGAAGACTTACTCTAAATTAATTTACACTTTTAACAAAAATTGAGAATAAGTTAAGATTTCAATGTTTAAAGATTTAAATATCAGAAGAAATAAAACCTTTTTATGTAGTAAAAAGTTATAATTAATAGTATTTATTTATACTACAAATTGAATTAAATACGAAATTAAAAGGAAAGGTTGATAAATTAAAATGGTTGATGAAGCATTATTAAATGAAATTAAAGGAAAAATCGATGCCGGTGCATCGGCGGCAGATGTTAAAGATACTCTCAAAATGTTTGAACTTTTCAAACAAATTGCAGAGGAAAATGAGGACCTCAGGGAAGAATTAGAAGACATGGATATTGCAATCCAAATGATCATTACTGATGCTGATGCGAAATTTTGGTTAAAAGCACATGACGGAACTATGGAATTTGGCGAGGGAGAAGTTGATAATCCGTCCTTTACTTTCTCAGCCACTAAAGAAGTTGGTGCTGGTATGCTTTTTGGAGAAGTTGATGCCACAAGCGCTTATATGGCTGGAGATATTACAGTAGAAGGAAACCTTCAAGATGCTATGGCTTTTCAAGAAATTATTGAACTCGCATTAGAAGCATATGAAGATTTAGTTGATTAAAATAACTAAATTGTAGATTTATTTCTACAAAATATCTCTAATACCAATTTTTTTTAATTTAAGTTTTTTTAAATTTATAATTTTTTAAATTTACAATTGATAAATTTTACAGTTTCAGCATTCATCCATAAATCATTTGAGAGCTTTTAATGCAAAATATTCAAATCAACTTGAATATTTTATCATTCTTCCTTACTGGTTTGTCTACAGTAATTCCAACAGTAATTCGATCTTCATTATTAGATATAGACGGAGTTTCAGTTAAATTTTTTTTCTGTTTGATTTGGATAGATTTGATTTTTTGCCTTATATAGGTGTCCGTGTGGGTACCAATAATGAAAATTTCGTCATTTAATTTTAATTTGTCAGCGGTTAGGAGGATTTTTGCAGCTTTTTTTTCTGGATAATAATTTAAAACTTTACCAATTTCAAATTTCTTGTATTGAGAGACATTTCCATCAAAATCTCTTTGAATTTCAGTACCGGTTGGTAATTCAAAGTAAAAACCTGTTGAAAATCCCCTATGGTATACCTTATTCAGTCTTTTTAACCAATTTCTAACTTTTTCATGAGTAAATGTGTTTTCATAGTAAGCGTCAATAGCTTCTCGATAACATGCTGTAGTTTCTTCAATATAGATTGGATCTCTCATCCTTCCCTCAATTTTAAAAGCATCGATCCTAGCCTCGATTAATTTAGGTATGTGTTCAATCATACAAAGATCTTTGGTGTTGATAAAGAAAACGCCATCATAGAGCAGTTCATTATTCTGTTCGTCAATAACCCGCCATTTTCTACGACAGGGTTGGACACACCTGCCTCGATTAGCTGAATAATCTTGAGATTTACATAATTCTGCAGAAAAGTAACATCTTCCAGAAATAGAAGTACATTGAGCTCCATGAATAAAGGTTTCTACTTCTGCAGCTTGTAGTTCATTCTTTATTTCTCTAATTTGCTCTAAGGACAATTCTCTCGCTAAAATCAACCTTTTTGCCCCTAGAGATTCGTAAAATCTTGCTGAAAAAGAATTAGAAATATTAGCTTGTGTAGAAATATGGAATTCAAGCCCTTTTTCTTTAACTAATTGAATTGCTCCAACATCGTGTACGATAACTGCGTCAATATTAGCGTCTACTGCTTTATCTAAAATTGAATCTAATATTTCAATCTCATTTTCGTAGATTATTACATTAGTAGTTAGATACGCATTAATATGATTATCATGGCAAACTCTCACAATTTTCTTTAAGTCCTCTAGTTTAAAATTATCACTGAACATTCTCATATTAAAGGATTCGATACCAAAATAAACGGAATCAGCATTTCCAATTACAGCATTTAAAGACTTAAGATTCTTTAACGGTGCCATTAACTCAACGTTCTTATTATTAGAAACTGTCATTTTCAATATTGATTAATTCTATTTAATAATTTAAGACTTGTTGTAATGAAATATTAAAATTTTTAAAAATAAAAAAGAATAAAAAAATTTTGGAATAATTTAGAAGAAGAAAGTCGTAAACCAGTAATAAAAGATTAATGCACTTATAACAAAAAATACAACAGCAAGGATATACGTCATATGCTTAGAATAGTTTCGATAACGTTTACCCGTTTCAGTTTCTAAGGTATCAATCTGTAGATATGGGCTAGGGCCTCTGCGATACCATCCTTTAATTCTAACTCGTTGTCCTATTAACCTATTTACTTTGGTAAGTGCCCAAAAGAAATCGACGATGCTTAAACCAAATCTATAATCTATATATAGTAGTCCAGTATTGTCTTGAAAATATAAATCATCGCTCAACCAATAACCTGGTACCCCTTTTCCTATGATTTTTCCTTCAATAATGGCAGGAATAGGGCGTACAGGTGAAACATTAATCACTTTTTTTAGATCAAGTGTAGTAGCAGGCTCAAAACCCTTTCTATACATAAAAGCGGTTCTAAATATGGAACCAATGCCCATTACAAAGAATCCGGTAGCCCACATAAGCGTTAGATTACTAAGGGTTGCCAATGTTCCGATATTTAGCCATCCTAGGTATGCAAATAGCCAAACCGCACTTAATGCAATTAGAATTAGGAAAACGATTGTGGGTAAAGATTTAATGAATATATCTGTAAGAAATTCGCCAATTAGAGATTTACCAACTTGTTCTTCTTTGATTTTTCTGGCTTCTGAAAAATCTATTTCCACAGATTTTCCATAGATCGCACATTGATCGTTTAATCGTTGGATCCTTTTTGCTGGTAAGGGATGCGTGCTATATAGTTGAAAGTATTTAGCCCAAGGGTTAAATAGATCCCAAGCTGCTACAGTCTGGATTACCTCCTTAGAATACTTTCCTGAAGGACCAATACCTTGAGCTGCAAAGTGATGTGCTTTTTTAGGATCAAAGATACCTAATCCCCGAAGTGCCCATACTCTAGATTTTTTTTTCTCAACTATTTCTTCCTTTGATCCACCAATTAATAATCCATAAGCTATTTTTACCAATGCTGTAGATAGGGTGTTAGGATCCTCTGTGACTTCTGCAGAATGTTGATCAGCATAATATTCTCTGATTCGACTTACCACTAAGGAGACTAAATAACCTATATAATACGATATATAGGAGAGCACCGCAATGACAAAAAGTGCTAAAATTATATAACTTCCTTCGTCTTTTTTGCCTGACCCTCTGCCAGAAAAGCGTGCGGCATAATATGACCATCTCGCAATTGTTAATAGAATTAATGGAATAGCAAAAACGATTGTCATTAAGATAAAATCATTATGTACTATATGTCCTAATTCGTGTGATACTACTGCTGTTTGTTCATCCTCGTCAAGAAAATGTAAGATACCATCAGTAATTACTAATCTTGCGTTGTTTTTTGTGTGACCAAATGTGAATGCGTTTGGATTTAAATCATGAATAACTCCCATTCTTGGATATTTAATTCCTTGAATTGCAACTACTTTCTCTACAGCAGCATTTAAATGAGGATACATTGAAACAAATTTTTCGTATGGAATCCAATCTATTCGATAGATCCACTGTATAATATATGGTGATACTCCATATTGAAAAAGTACAATTAAAATAGTAAAACCAACCATTATTAATAATCCTGTCCAGTCTGTAGGTAAAAACCAAATCCCAATCGCAAATACTACAGCATAAATAAGTGCAAATAAGAAAACAATAGCTAATGTAGAAGCTAATTTCAATCCCATTTTTGCTCACTTAATTTTAGTTAAATTTCTTTTAAAATTGAACTTGGATAAGATTTGTTTTTTTTGGAAATAATTTATTAATGATATACATGCAACATTTTCTAATTAATATTATCGTGGCAAATTATAACCAATAGAAATATTAGGTCTTATCGCTTTCAAAAAGATTAAATCATTGAATTTCGATTAATATTTTATAAATTATATCCGACAAAACTGGAAATGAGATATTTGTCAGTTCTAAAAAAAGATTTGAAATTGGAAAAACTCTTTAACGCTACGGATAATCTTATTGAGCAACAATTTTATTTAAGGGGGCGTGATACCATTATTGGTAGAACCCCAGAGGTATCATTAAAAATAAGAAATTCGGGTTTAATAGTTAAAAAGTTTAAAGATCTATTTATCAAGAATATACATCTATTTTTAGAGCAAAAATATTTGAAATTTTTTAATCCTTTTAAGGATATAAAGGGTTTAGATGAGAATCATTTACTTGAAATTTATCAAGAAATTCAATTAAGGTTAACTGCATTACATGGTACTAAGTTTGATGACGTTATACGCTATACTATTGTTTTAAGTGTTTTAATTTCGAGTATACGAAATATTAGCTTTAATGATTGTATAGAAGAAATTATAAAAAGAGCCAAACAAAAATCCAATAATATGAATCATAATCAAATTCAAATAGAATTGGATAAATTATTTATGAAAAATAATAAAAATGTTTCGATTTTATACAATATTTCATATTTAGATGCTTTAGCCGAATCTTTCAATTTCAATAAAGTTGCTCGAACCTGTAAAATTCAAAAAGGCAAGTATATTAATCGTATTGTGAATTTAATTCTTGATTCAAAACATTAAATCAGTTATTGAAACTTTAGTAAATCAATCATATTGATTTATAATCTTATATAACTACATTTAAAATCATTCAAATCCTATTCATAAATGTGTAGATGAAATTAGATTGGTGATTCTGTGTCTATTATAAATGATGAAGATATCAAATCTTTCTTAAATAAGTATAGTAAAAAGAAGGTATCATTAAATCAAGCTATTAGGAATTATATAAAACCTGGAGATAGAATATTTATTGATTCTGGATGTGCTGAACCGATAGATTTAACTAAAAAACTGATAGAACTCGGTCCAGAGTTACCCGATGTAGAGATAATGCATTTTTTAAGTCTTAGCGATCTTGATTATTATGAAACTGCGGGTGGTATTGAAGATTTATTCAGACATAATGCCTTTTTTATAGGAAAGTCCCTTCGGAAATATATCAAAGAAGGACAAGCAGATTATACTCCAATGCTTTTATCAGAAATTCCTTGGTTATTTAAGCTCGGTAAAATGCATTTAGATACTGCATTAATTCAAGTAAGTCTTCCAGATCGATATGGATTCTGTAGTTATGGAATTAATGTAGACATTGTTAAATCTATCGCTGAGGCAGCTGATTTTGTAATTGCTGAAATAAACCCTAAAATGCCTCGTACTTTAGGAGATTCATTTATTCATATGGATAATATCGATGCTTTTGTCCTTTCTGATCATGATATTATTGAATATGATTATGGGCCTCCAGGTAAAACTGAAACTAAAATTGCAGAATTTGTTGCTTCGTTAATAGAAGATGAATCAACGATTCAAATGGGAATTGGGACTATTCCAAATGCAGTTACTATGGAACTAGAAGATAAAAAAGATTTGGGAGTGCACAGTGAAGTATTTTCAGATGGTATTGTAGATCTTGTAGAAAAAGGAGTTATCACATGTAGAAAGAAAACAATCCATAAAGACAAGATTCTATGCTCATTTGTAATGGGGACAAGAAGATTATACGATTTTTGTGATGATAATCCTATGGTTGAATTTCATCCCTGTGAATATACCAATGATCCATTTATAATTTCACAAAACAGGAAACAAGTTGCGATTAATGCAGCTCTTACAGTAGATCTTACGGGACAAGTGAATGCAGATTCTTTAGGTCACCAGTTTTATAGCGGGATTGGGGGACAAGTCGATTTTGTAAGAGGGGCAGGTAGAGCTCAAGATGGAAAACCCATAATGGTAGTTCCATCCACAGCAACTTTATCAGATGGTAAAATTGTTTCCAGAATAGTTCCCTATCTTCAATCAGGTTCGGGAGTGGTTATAACGCGAGGTGATGTACACTATATTGTTTCTGAATGGGGTATAGCTTATCTCTACGGAAAAAGCGTGAGAGAAAGAGTTTTAGAAATGATAAATATTGCACACCCTGATTTTCGGGAAGAATTGTTAGAACATGCTAAAAAGTGGAAATATATATATTCAGATCAAAAATTGCCAGTATCTATTGACGGAAGAATCGCTATTTACCCTGAAAAATACGAAACAACCTTAAAATTAAAAAATGGTAAAGAAGTAAAAATTAGACCTGTAAAACCCACCGATGAGAGAATGATCCAAGAACTTCACTATACTTTAGATGAGAAGGACAGATATTATAGGTTTTTCACACCAGTACATGATTTTCGTCATAAAAAAATCCAACCGATGGTGAATATTGATTACACTACAGACATGATTTTAGTTGCTACTATTAGTGATCAAGCTGAAACAAAAATTATTGCTTTAGGGGCATTTTTCAAAACGATTAAACCCACATTAGCAGAACTCGCATTTGTTGTCGATAAAGATTGGAGAAGTTTAGGAATTACTAGATTTCTATTAAATTATTTAGTGAAAATAGGAAGAGAATTGAACTATAAGACTTTTGGAGGTACAATTCTACTCGAAAACAAGTCTATGTTGCATATAATTGATACCTCAGGTTATAACTTAACGTTAAAAAAAATTGAAGGGGGAGTTACAGAATTTGCTTTTGATATTTCTAAATAAGAATTGGAGAAAAAAATAATAATTTAAAGTGAATAAAATTATTTTTTTTCCAACTTTTTACTAATCTATACTAAAATTAGGTGTAAAGAAATACTAATCCATGATTTTTATAAGCTCTACAAAAAAGAAGGTTTAACACCAGAACTAATAAAAACTTTCCAAGGAATCATTAATTCATTCTACAAAAAATCTGGAAGAAATTTTCCTTTCAGAAAAAATATTAATCCTTATAGAGTTCTAGTTTCAGAAATAATGCTTCAGCAAACTCAAACGAGTAGAGTCTCTGAAAAATTTTTAGAATTTATAAAGAGATTTCCTGATTTTAAAACTTTAGCAAAAGCTCCACTTGAAGATGTCTTAAATATTTGGCAGGGATTGGGCTATAATCGAAGAGCGATTGCATTGAAAAATATTGCTGAAATTGTTGTGAGTAGTTATAGCGGGAACTTACCTGCTGATCTTGATACTCTTAAATCTTTTCCGCAAATTGGAAATAATACAGCTTCATCAATTTTAGCTTTTGCGTTTAATATTCCTACTTATTTTATCGAGACAAATATTAGAAGGGTTTATATCTATTTCTTTTTTCCAGATAAAAAAAAAGTAAATGATAAAGAAATATCAAAGTTAGCCAAAAAAACGATAGATCTTTCAAATCCTAGAGAATGGTATTACGGCTTAATGGATTATGGAGTGATGCTTAAAAAAAACCATCCTGAACTAAATAAAAAGAGTGCTCATTACCGAAAACAATCTAAATTCGAGGGTTCTAATCGAGAAATACGAGGAGAAATTTTAAAGATGTTGCTTGAAGAAAATAAATTGAAGGAAAAAGATATAATTCAAAGGATTGATAAAGATCCAGAGAGATTGAGGGAAATTTTAAATACAATGTCAAAAGAAGGGTTTATTAAAAAAAGTAATCAAAATTATACAATTTCAGGCTAAACCATTAGTATTTTGAGATTTCAAATATTTTGCAATTTTAATCGCCAATTTTTCTTGCCGTTTCCATTCTCCAAATGCTAAACCTTTTGAATTTAATTCAGTAATTACTTTTTTAATTTTCTTATTAACTTTTTGAAAAGGTTTCGTAGCAAATAAGGTTTGAGGTAAGGGCATAAATGTATGGGTGTGAATCCTTGCTCCCATGTCAGACAAATCTTTCATAA